>CAXSIE010000005.1:0-9528 GCA_964237295.1 uncultured Flavihumibacter sp.
TTACCTGCAGCCAGCGGATTGCCATTTTTACCCGTTGCCAATTGGTAAGGTATCAGGTTTGGAACACCGGTATAAAATATCGGTAAAAGATCAACTGCCCTCGGGCTCACATTATCGGGTAGTAGAATCTTACCGAAAATTGCATCATCCAATGCTGTACCTGCAACAGCTTCAGTCCCTTTTAGGTCAAACAATCCCTTGTGCCCGTTTCTGAAATCATACGTGTTTAAAGATTTTGACTGAATGCGCAGTGCATTCAACGATGGAACCGCACCTCCATATTTTGAGTCATCCATATACAGGCCTAATTCAGGGTTATTGAAAAAAGGAATGTACTGACCTTCTTTAGTGCTGTTTGACATTACCGTGTTCCATTTATCTTTCAAACCTACAGGGATCACCACTTCATTGGTCAGTGGCATACCCAGGCGTGAAACCTGTACCCAGTTTCCCGAGGCGCCTCTTGCGCCATCTGCAGCAATTGTTTTAATCTGCTGGCGGCTTGCACTTGCCCAAACGCCGATAACAAAAGTCGGGTCTAAAATACTGGTAGCTTGTAAGGTAGTTTTCCCGTCCGCTTGCAGCATGCTGATTGGAATCTTTAAAGCAATGCTGTGCACATTAAAACGTGCAAGACCATCTTTGGTAGGATTGGTATTGTTGCCTTCGGGCCTGAAATTACCCACATCGAAAGCACCGGCAAGGTCAACAAAAAAAGGATCGTCGGCAGAACCAGCAAATACTTTTTCACCCGTCTCAGCATCCGCAACGGCGTTTGTCATTAAGGCGTCATAATTGGTATTTAAACCAACAGGAGTAGCCTCTATTGACCGCGGACCAATGTTAGGCGGAGGCACTATGCCATCAATTACAATAGCTGTAAAGGCACCTCCGTTCATACTTTTTTCGCATCTGTAAGTGGTTTTTAAATTCTGCCTGTTCAGGCGGATGTTAAAAAAAGTGTTTGGATCCTCGTTAACCTGTGAAAATGTAAAACGATAAGTGATGTCGTCTCCGATAGTAGTGGCATTGTTCTTTATGTGAATTTCGTACCTCACATCAGTGCCGAAAGTGTAGTAGTTAGGGCCACCTTCAGGTAACTGGAAAGGAATGTAATCAGCGATGATGGTTACCGTGCTCGTATCATCGGGACTTCGGAAAGCGTACACATCCGTATTGTCTGCTAAAGGATCATTTGAAATTAAAGGCGCTTCACGATGGGAGGAGGCTCTTACCTGGTTCATTAGAAACAATACCAGCGGAAAAAAAAGGCATAGTTTCCAGGCTTTGGACTGAGTAATTTTTTTTCTCATGACAAATTGATTTTTATAAATATTGGATAGAATGCTAAAAAAGAAATAATAAACTGTTTAGAAAAGTAAAATCAAACATGAATTTACATTCAATTATGTTAAAGAATCCAATCGTAAGTGTTATCTATAACGATGGTTCAAAAAACTCTTATGAGCGTTCAGGACTATGCGGATTGTGTTTTTCGGATGTATAAAAGCTGATAGCATATGCGTTAATTTGTTATTAACCTAACAATAGAAGAGGTCCGTTATAATGCCTGAAAAGGTGTTAACAGCATAAAGCGCAATACTACTAATAGCGGCATCAAATTTTATTGTTAAGCAAAAATATATGGAGGCATAAACATTGATGTTATCAATTAAAATTTAAGCATGGCAACAACTAAAAAGGCTGCACCTAAGAAAGCTGCAAAAAAATCAGCTCCCAAGAAAGCTGCAAAAAAAGGAGTCATTAAAAAAGCTGCAAAGAAAGCTGCACCTAAAAAAGCGGCGCCTAAAAAGGCTGCAAAAAAATCTTCTGGTAAAACAAATAAACTGGGTGTAAAAAATTCCCTTGTAAATAATATCAATGCCAAAAAGAAAAAGGGTACTTCCAAACCCAAAAGCAAAACAACTGTTTCGAAGAAATCTTATAATAAGATGGAGGATAATTGGGGAAAGAAGTAAAGTGTTAAACAAGATGTAGTGATCGTACTTTACGTGTGGGGTTGAAGTTTTTTTTAACACAGAGAATAGCCAGAGGAGGAAACACAGAGGACACAGAAGGATTCCTCTGCGCTCTCCGTGTTTCCTCCTCCGGCTGTTCTCTGTGTTAAAAAAATGTTTGAACCGCTGAAAAACTGTACGTCACATTATAAACATCCATTTATAAAAAGATGATTGAAATTTCATGCTTACCTTAATTGTTTGATTTTTAAACTAAAGCCAGCATCGTGAAATCAGGATCTTTACTTTTATTAAGCGGGTTACTGTTTGCTTCTTATCTTAATGCGCAAAATCCGATAAATAAAATTTTGCCGGTACGTGGTTTTGCAATTGCTTTACCTACGGTTGCAGGGCTTGATTCTTTTATTGTATTTATCAACAAGGAGCTTGCTCCCCGTCATGTTAACACGCTTATTTTAAGAGTTGATTATAAGTATCAGTATAAAAGTCATCCTGAACTTATAGATAGCGGTGCATTATCAATTGAACAGGTTAAAAGCATTGTAAAAACCTGCAGGCAAAATAACATTCGGGTCATTCCCCAGATAAACCTTTTGGGTCATCAGTCATGGGCAAACCATCTTGGAAAATTACTGCAGGTATATCCGCAGTTTGACGAAACACCGCGCATTCAAATGCCTGAACAATATCAGTGGCCAAATTCAGACAGTCTTTATTGTAAAAGTTATTGCCCGTTGCATCCGGATGTTCATAAAATAGTATTTGAACTGATGGATGAAATTTGCAATGTTTTTGAAACGGATGCTTTTCACGCCGGCCTCGATGAAGTATTTATTATTGGTGATGATCAGTGCCCGAGATGTGCCGGCAAAGATAAAGCTACGCTCTTTGCAGGTGAAGTAACAACATTGTACAATCACCTTGCACAAACAAAAAAAGAACTTTGGATCTGGGGCGACAGGCTTATAGATGCCAGGACTACCGGTCTTGGCATGTGGGAAGCCAGCATGAATGATACGCATAACGCAGTGGATCTGATTCCTAAAAAAGTAGTGGTCTGTGACTGGCATTATGACGGCCTTTCAAAAACTGCCGATTATTTTGCCAATAAAGGATTACGCGTAATTACCTGCGCATGGCGAAAGCCTGAAATTGCCGTTTCTCAGGTAAATCAGATGATCGGTTTGCGCAGCCAGGCCAAAGAGCCATTGAAAGCCCGGTATGCAGGGATCATGGAAACGGTATGGACATCTCCGGGAAATTTTTTAACAGGCTTCTATGCTCCTGTAGACAGTACTGCTACTGCTGATAATAATACGCAATGGAATTGTTTCAGAGCTATGTTCGATCATATTAACGAACTATCGAAAAAGTAGATTACGAAATTTTTTGTAGTATTATTAATTTTTTGGCGCCTTCATTTTGATATTACTTATGAGCATTCATATTGCGAATGAACAGGTAATTGGTTGTTGCTTACCATACGGTAGCGTTAACTAATAATTTTTTAATATTGCAACAAGGTCAATAAGATCTTGTTCTTTTCCAAAATTTACATTATTATTTTTTAAATAATTATTTAGCTCATTTTCCCTGTTGTGAAAATTTTTTAAAACATTTTTTTTAGTAGCTCTAAAAAAGTTATTGTATTTGTCTCCTATGTACAGGCTTGTTTCTTTGGCAAGTATTACATCCTGCCTTACATCAAGTTTATAAGTTTTCAGGTCGCCCGCCATGGAATTATAAGAAGTAACAGAACCTGCGGAAACCGGCTGATCATAGGCTCCGATCTTCTGATGATCCACAATTTTTATTATTTGTTTTTTAGCAACTTTTGCCGACTCATTACCTGAAATAAGTTGCAGGTATCCACCGCTGTAAAAGAATGAGTCTTTTGCTATATTAACATACTTAATGGTAAGTTCGTTAGCTAACGATAATGTATCTCCATTATTAGCGATAAACTGAATCTCGCCATTCAGCATGTTGTAATTAAAATCCGACTGGTTTGTTTTACCATCTCTAAAAAAAATAGTTCCCTTTGTAAATGAAGGATATAAATAAATTTCCTTTGCAAGCTTTTCATAAAGATCTTCTCCGGCTTTTACCCTTACCGGTGACGACATCTGAGCAGATACATCAGCACCAAATATCATTATGATTATTATTACCGGTAAACTACTTTTCATTATCTATAATTTTAAACGATTCTATTTTCAATATTGAACTACTGTTATCAAACGACTTCATCATCTTTCTAAAGGCAATTAATTTGATAAGGATTCTTGACAGTTAAAATTTATATTATTTTAGTTTAAAAACCAATTCATTAAGCACATTCTTTTTGTTTGCTTTTAAGAAATTTTTATAGCTGTCACCTTTATAAAAGAAAATTGCGCCGAAATTTTTAAATAACTTAGCAAATAGATGCTTATAAAAAAGGATATAATTCATAGGCAGCATTTCATTATTGCATCTTCAAAGTTAAGCGGATTATTATTGTAGTTTGCTAAAAAGCGGAATTACAAGCGGCCAGGCGATCAGGTTATAATTTTTACAAGATCAAGAGGATGTCCTGATAATATGACTGGTGACATAAAGAAAAATCTTACATTAGAGGTTATTGCTAATCATATGGAAAATCAACAACAAAAAAACAGCCGGCGTGAATTTTTGAAAAACTCAGCGCTTCTCACCTCTGGATTTTATATAGTGCCCAGGCATGTTCTAGGAAGAGGATATATTCCACCCAGTGATAAACTGAATATTGCCGGTATAGGTACCGGAGGGAAAGCGGAAGTGAATCTTCCTTATGCTTTTAATAAAGGCTCCGAAAATATTGCCGCCCTCTGCGATGTTGACGACCGGATGGCTGTAAAAGCCAGGAAGCAATGGCCGCAGGCGCCTTACTACAAAGATTACCGGGAACTTTTAGATAAAGAAGCCAGGAACATTGATGCGGTGATTGTTACCACCCCCGACCATATGCATGCCCCTATAGCACTGGCAGCAATGCAATTGGGTAAACATGTGTACTGTGAAAAGCCACTTACACATGATATTTATGAGGCAAGGATTTTAACCCAGGCAGCAGGGAAATATAAGGTGGTTACGCAAATGGGTAACCAGGGAAGCAGCGGTAACGACACCCGCCTGGTAGAAACCTGGATCCAGGGTGGCATCATCGGCCAGGTACATACAGTTCATGTATGGACCAATCGTCCGGTATGGCCGCAGGGAATACCTACACCAACAGGGAAGTTTACTATTCCGGCTGAAGTTGATTGGGAACTATGGCTGGGTACCGCTCCTTATCGGGATTTTAATCCTGGTTACCTGCCTGCAACCTGGAGGGGCTGGGTAAACTTTGGTACCGGTTCACTCGGAGATATGGGCTGTCACTTTCTTGATGTTCCTTTCCGTGCATTGAAATTAGGATACCCTGTATCGGTGGAATGCAGCGTAGGCTCCGTGTACACCGGATTTTTCCAGGAAGCGGTTTATACCGATAGTTACCCGCCTTCTTCCAAAACACACATAAAATTTCCTGCAAGGGGAAGCATGTCTGAAGTAAAAGTAATATGGTATGATGGCGGCATTCAACCCGAAAGGCCGGAAGAATTATTGCCTGAAGAAGCAATGGGCGAACTAGACGGAGGAATGATCTTCGAAGGTACCAAAGGCAAACTGATGGCCGGCCTTTTTGGAAGAAATGCAACACTGCTGCCAACAAAAAAGATGAAGGAAGTAAATTTGCCAAAGTCGAAATTTCCTTTTGTAGAAGGAGGATCCGAAGGTCACCAGCAGCAATGGGTAAAGGCCTGCAAAAAGGGTTACGGAACTTATACCAGCTCTTCATTCGACATCTCCGGCCCGCTTACAGAAACGGTGCTGATGGGTAATCTGGCAGTTCGCAGTTACAACTATTCTGAAAAAAATGCTAAGGGCCAGCTAATTTATCCGGGACGAAAAAAATTATTATGGGACGGGGCTAATATGAAGGTCAGCAATTTTGAACCAGCCAATCAGTTTGTAAAAAGAGTATACCGTGGCAGCTACCGGCTATGAGGTATGAGGTATGGGGTATGAGGTATGGGGTATGAGGTATGCAATTAAACACTTGTATGTTCCCTCTCAGTAGCTGACTGTTGTTACCTCATACCTCATACCTCATACCCCATACCAATTTGCTTAATTTGCGCTATAAATTTTTACATGAACAGTGAATCAAGGAATATCTTTACAAGAAATCAGGCATCTTTCTTTCCTGTAATAAATTTTAATCCGAAAAAAGATAAATTATTACAGTTTGATTTTACGGAAAACAATACAGCGCTTACCATTGATGTTATTGAAAATACTTCCCTGTTCTCAGCATACATCAATAATAAATTAAAGAAGGAACATTGTAACCTTGGTATAGGGGGATATGGGGAACACCGCACTGTTTACAGCAGAAGCCGCATGTTCGATGCTCCCAACTCTTTTGATGAGCCCCGGCGGTTTCATCTGGGAACAGATATCTGGGGGCCTGCCGGCACCACTGTTTTTGCACCGGTTGGCGGTATGGTTCATGGCTTTGCCTTCAACGATCATTTTGGAGATTATGGTGCTACCATGATCCTGCTTCATCAACTCGACGGCTTTCCTTTTTATACATTATACGGACATATAAGTCTCCGTGATATCAGTATGCTTCGTGAAGGTCAATACATAATCAGGGGTGAAGAGATAGCGCATTTTGGCGAGCCTCATGAGAACGGCCACTGGCCCCCACACCTGCATTTTCAGATCATATTTGATATCGGAGTAAATGAAGGGGATTACCCCGGCGTTTGTAAATTTTCTGAAAGAGAAAAATATATGAACAATTGTCCCGACCCGGATTTGATACTTCAGATGAACAGGTATATTAATAAGGTTTGAGGTATGGGGTATGAGGTATGAGGAAGAACTTTTGGAAAATAAAATATTGCTTACTGAATATTATTGAATGCAGTCGTTTACATTCATATCAACGTCATACATTAAAAGCAGCAGGTGAAATCTATAAAAAACTTTTTACCATTTCTTTCCACTCCTGCTCTAAAGAATAGGCTGGCATTGGCTTACCTGCTCTCCGGTACCAATAGCCAGCGTTACCCGTGTCTCCTTCTTTTCTGTGCAGGTAAGCATGCAGCCATGATCCATCTTTATCATTAATGTCCTGAGCTATTTCATGCGCATTATTCCAGTCATTTTTCCTATCATACCATAAAGCTTTCAGGTATAGAGATAACTTTTCAGGTGGAGTTCCTGAAGTTAAGGATGTGTTGAATTCATAAAAAGTCATGAAAGTAAAATTAGTAAGAATTCAAAATGTATTTGTTTATACTCTTATATACTTATTCAACAATAGCGCCTTTCAACAAGCTGCTTAGTTCGCTTTGTGTTGAGAATGTATGATCTTTTGCATACCAACGGTGAATTTCTTCTTTAATGTCGTCATACGGTAATCCTTCCTGTTTCATTTCATAAAACTTCCTTTGTATTTCAGCAGGTCTGGGTCCCCAGTTAAACAATTCTTCATTATTTGATGAATTATAAACAATCAGTTTTGGAATGCTTCTGCTAACGCCATTGGTAAGGTATTGATCCATGAGTTCAGGGTTTTCATCTCTTAGCAGGAATGACAGTTGAACGTTTTTGTTCAGCACAGCCATGGCATTCAATACAGGGATTACCTGAGCCGCATCGCCACACCAGCCTTCGGTAAGCACCAGCCATTTTTGAGAAGTTGTTATGCTTTCAACAACCGTTTTCACTTCCGGTGCAAGCTGTATGGTTTTCTCAATCCGGTGCATGCGATACATGTTGAGTTTGGTATAAGCAACCAGCGCTTCCGATTGCACAAAACCTGTTACTTTATTATCCGCCAGCAAGTTTGTCACCAGGTTTTTGTAGGTGTCATAATCAACTGCTTTCAGTTCATATTTTTTGTCTACCAGCTTTCCTGTCTTCGTTAGGTCTTCGATTTTATTTGGCATTGCAAAGTTATTGCGGAGTCTTTAATAATTTAAACGCATGAGTCCATTGGTTCTTCATAAAGCCAGGAATGCACCAGAGCATGCACAAGGGTTCTATAGCCCTTGCGGCATCTGCTGTACCCATGTCTTCCGTTTCCCAGCCAAATACTTCAAGTATCCCGGTTACTGTTTTCTTTGCATCATCGTTGTTACCGCATATGAACATACTTGGTTTGATGCCGCCATAATCAGGCTTATACATGGCTGCATTGCCTACACTGTTAAACGCTTTTACAAGAAAGGCTCCGGGTACCAATTGCTGAATGCGTTCCATTAAAGATTCATTGGGAGTGGTGAAAAATTTTAATACACCGTTCACAGGAGCTTCTTTGGCGATAGGATTGGTAGTATCCATCACTATCTTGTTGGTAAGATTTTCAGCGCCGGCTTGTTTAATAACTTCTTCAACAACATCGCCTTCAACGCATAAAACCAAAACATCACCAAAAGACGCAGCCTCGGCAAATTTTCCGGTTTTACCGGCTGCATGTTCATTTTGCCATTTTACTACTTCTTCTTTGGAAGTATTACGTGTGCCCAGCATTACTTCATGTCCTTCATTTAAAAATGCGCTTGCCAGAACACGACCAACCGCTCCGGAACCCAGAATTCCTATTTTTAGATTTTTATCAAGCATTAGAATTTTTTTTATAATGTAATTTATATGTTGAACAAAAAAAGTGATCACTGGAAGTTTTGAGCTATTATAAACTTAATGAATACAACGGCTTTCATTAAAGATTAATCACTAATAATTAACCAGTAATTTATAACAAATATAAATCAGATTTTCCTGTAATGAATTTAATGCTGATCAATGCTTGTGTTTATTATAATCAGGTTTCTGCCTGATGTATACACCGGTAGCTTAAAAAAATTTATTAAAGAATTACGCTTTAAGAGGTTAAGAAAACTCTCAGTACAAATTCTTAATTTTATGCGATGTCTAACGCAAATTTAAATACCGGGAAAGATCCTTTGACACCTGCGGAAAAAGAATTTGAAAATAATATCCGCCCGGCTATTATCGGGGAATTTTCCGGACAGGCACAGATAATAGAGAATTTAAAGATATTCATTAAAGCTGCCAAGCTTAGAGGGGAGGCTTTGGATCATATCCTCTTTCACGGCCCGCCCGGACTGGGAAAAACCACGCTGTCACGTATTGTTGCCAATGAATTAGGTGTTAAGATCCGCGAAACTTCCGGACCTGTAATTGAAAAGCCCGGAGACCTTGCCGGTCTCTTAACCAATCTGGAAAAGCATGATGTTTTATTTATAGATGAGATCCACCGGTTAAGCAATGTAGTGGAAGAATATTTATATGCTGCCATGGAAGATTTCCGTATTGATATAATGATTGATACAGGACCTAACGCCAGAAGCATTCAGATCAATATAGAGCCTTTTACTTTGGTGGGTGCTACCACAAGAAGCGGGTTGCTTACAGCCCCTTTGTTATCACGTTTTGGCATTAAATCAAG
>CAXSIE010000005.1:9615-18205 GCA_964237295.1 uncultured Flavihumibacter sp.
CGAAGCAGGGGTACGCCTCGTATTGCCAATGGGCTGCTGCGAAGAGTAAGGGATTTTGCGCAGGTTCTTGGAAATGGCATTGTTGACCTTGGCATCACCCAGTATGCTTTAAAGGCATTGAATGTTGATGAGCATGGCCTGGATGAAATGGATAACAGGATTCTTTTAACGATCATTGAGAAATTCAAGGGAGGTCCTGTAGGTATTACCACTATCGCCACTGCCGTAGGCGAAGAAACCGGCACGCTGGAAGAAGTATACGAACCATTTTTAATACAGGAAGGTTTTATGATGCGCACTCCCAGGGGAAGAGAAGTAACTGCTAAAGCGTATGAACACCTGGGTAAAAAGCCGTTTTTAAAAGATGGAACGCAATTATTATTTTAAAAAAAAGTCCTTACAGCATTAAAACGCAAGGACCTCTTTTTTAAAAATTATTTGATTAAACTGCTGCAGGTACTACCAACCTGAATCCATTTCCGTGAATATTTACAATTTCAATGTTACCATCATCCTTTAAATATTTACGAAGTTTGGCAATGTAAACATCCATACTGCGTCCGTTAAAATAAGTATCACTTCCCCATATTTTTTTTAATGCCTGTTCTCTTGGCAGCAGATCGTTTTTGTGTTCTGCCAGCATCTTTAATAATTCATTTTCTTTGGGAGATAAAGTTTGGGTGTGACCGCCATGACTTAGTTCTCTTAACTTAGGATTAAAATGATAAGTGCTCAGATCGTATTCTGTATTGGTGCTTTCGCGGTTCTGTTCTTCATTACGTTTTAGTATAGCCTTTATTTTAAGCAGCAGTACTTCGCTGTCGAAAGGTTTTGTTATGTAATCATCAGCACCCAGTTTATAACCCTGGATAATATCTTCTTTCATTGTTTTAGCGCTTAAGAAGAATAATGGTATATCAGGATCAACATCACGGATTTCTTCAGCAACAGTAAATCCATCCATATTGGGCATCATAACATCCAGCAGGCATAAGTCGAATTTTTCTCTTTGAAAAGCCGCCAGTCCTAACCGGCCATCCCTTTCAAGAATCACATCATAATCGTTTAATTCCAGGTAATTCTTTAATACTGAACCTAAATTGGTATCATCCTCACATAATAAAATTTTTCCTTTAGTTCCTTCCATGATTAATTATTTAATTCAAAATAAAGTTAAATCATTCAGCTTGTATATCATTACTGAATAAGATTTTGTTAAAGTGCCTGTCTACAAGGTCTTTAGAGCAGCCTAACTATTTTTACAGCTGTCAGTTATGCATTTCTTAATTTTGAGGTATAACAGAGTAATATGGCATTGAAAGTAACATCTGAGAATAAGTTAAAGAAGCTGATAATAATTGGTGATCGTGTTTTAATCAGGCCGGTAAAATCAGATGAGCGCACCGGGAGTGGGTTGTATCTTCCCCCCGGTGTTCAGGAGAAGGAAAAAGTGCACCAGGGTTATGTGATGAAAGCGGGTCCTGGTTATGCTATTCCTATGCCCGGGGAAGATGAGCCCTGGAAAAATGAAGAAGATAAAGTTAAGTATATACCCTTACAGGCAAGGGTAGGCGACCTTGCAATTTTTTTATCGAGTGGGGCTACAGAAGTAATGCATTCAGGAGAGAAATATTTGATTGTGCCTCAGAGTTCAATATTGATGTTGGAGAGGGAAGATGATTAGGATTGAAAGCTGAAGCTTATAAATAGTAAATCTTATGATAACCGTAATAGACAAAAACACAGCATTGGTATTGATCGATCTTCAAAATTCCACTGTTGCATCACCGGTAGCACATCCGGTGCATGAGGTTTTAAATAATGTAAATCAGTTATTAACAGCATTCAGAAAGAAAGGATTACCCTTAAAATAGCGCAACCGTTTGCGTAGTTTTTACAATCGTTTGCGTAGATAATCCGGCAATTCACTATATTATATTGAATCCTTTTTATTCTATCTTGTACCTGCACTTAATATATTCTGCTCATGAGACTAATAAAATGTACCCTTTTATTACTTACTGCATTTATAAGCACTATCGGCTTTTCTCAAACCACCATCAGCGGAACAGTACAGGGAGAGAATGACACACCGCTCTCAAATGCCACTGTTGCTTTAAAAGGCACGAAGATAAATGCAACTACAAAAGAGAACGGCAGTTTCTCACTAAACAGCAACAGCACAAAAAATACTTTGGTAATAAGTTATGTGGGTTATGAAACCACTACCATCGCCCTTGAACAAAATCAAACCAGCATTACCATCAAATTAAAAGTGGAGCAACTAACCGAAGTGGTGGTAGGCTATGGTACACAAAAGAAGAAAGACCTTACCGGTTCCGTCAGTTCCGTAACCAGCGACCACATGACTTTAGGTGGAACTACCTCTAATATTGCACAGGCCATCCAGGGCCGCGCTGCCGGTGTAAGGGTGCAGCAATCAGACTTCTCGCCGGGAGGAAGCATTTCAATAATTATAAGAGGAGGAAATTCTATCAATACCACCAATGAACCATTATACGTTGTAGATGGGTTTATCAGCGACAATGGTAAATTTATCAGTCCGAATGACATTCAGGATATACAGATACTGAAAGATGCTTCTGCTACTGCAATATATGGTGCGCGTGGTGGAAATGGCGTGGTATTGATTACTACAAAAAAAGGCAAGGCAGGCAAAATTCAAATTGATGGTGATGCCTCCAACGGGTATCAATACATAAACTATAAACCATCTTTATTAAACGGAACACAATACGCGGCTATCCAGAACGCAACAGCAGCAGAAGACGGCAGATCCCCGGTGTTCCCAACAAGTTTTCCGATTGCCAATACCAATTGGTGGAATGAAACAACCCAGCAGGCTTCTATCTTAAACAGAACGGTAAGCTTAAGCGGTAACAATGAAAATTCCAAATTGTACCTTTCCGGTAATTATATAAAACAGGAGGGCGTTTTAAAAACTACCAGCATGGAACGGTATTCCATAAGGATGGGCGCCGAAAAAAAATTCAGCGAGAAAGTAAAGGTAGCAGCTAATTTTTACGGAGCCAGCACCGGTAACAGGTTACAGCGGTATGTAGCAGATATTACCGCACCCTTATATTCTATTCTTACAGCAGCTCCAACCTTACCTGTTTACAATGCAGACGGAACTTATTACAGATACCTGGGAAGAGATAATGCACTGGCAACTTTACTGGAACCCACCAATGTTTCTACTAACAGGCTTATCAATGGAAACATGACCGTTGATTATGAAGTAATAAAAAACCTTACCTACCACTTCAATGCAGGGGCTGAGTACACGCAAATTACTGCCGGACAGTACACTCCAAAAACCCTGGTAGCCGGTGCCGCAAACGGCGGTATTGCGCAGGAACAAATGAGCACCGCTTTCAGGTGGCTGGTAGAGCAATACCTTACTTATAATTACAAAACAGGTGTTCATTCACTTACGGCACTGCTGGGTACATCCAATCAAAAAGATGTTTTGGAAAGTCTTGGTGCAGGAAGCAGGGGTTATTCAACCGATATTTTTTTATTCTATAATTTATATGCAGGCGCCTCACCTTCCGTACAGGGTGCCACGGTACCATCAAGCAGCAGAACCGAAACCAAGCTCCAATCTTATTACGGAAGATTGAATTATAGCTATGATGATAAGCTTTTAGCAACCTTTACTTTAAGAGATGATATTTCATCGAGGTTCGGGCCGAATAACAGGAATGGTATTTTCCCTTCCGGCGCCCTTGCATGGAAGCTGACCAGCGAGCCATTCGTACATGACCTTAATACGTTCTCCAATCTTAAACTCAGGGCCAGTTATGGCATTACCGGTAATGACCGGATCGGCGACTATGCATTCCTAAGCAGGTTTTCCCCGTATGGCACTTCACTCGGCACATCAGGTGTGCTCTCTGCGGGCATTGAACCGGCTTCCTTATCCAACAATAATTTGAAATGGGAAAGTACAGCTCAATCAGATATCGGATTGGATATGGGCTTTTTAAACGGAAGAATCAATGCAACAATAGATGTTTACAAAAAGAAAACATCCGACCTGCTACTGGCCATTCCTGTCGGTCAATGGTGGGGTTTCAGTTCGCAGATAGCTAACGCCGGCGCCATTGAAAATAAAGGGATAGAACTTTCAGTAACGACTGATAATGTTAGGTCGAAAAACTTTACCTGGAACACTACATTCAATATCGCCTATAACAAACAAAAAGTATTGTCGCTTGCAAACAACGTAAAAATTATCAGTACCAATACTGCCAATCCAAGCGGTGTGGTCTCAGGCCGTGAATTTACAAGAATAGAACCCGGCAAAGAACTGGGTGTATTGTATGGTTACAAGTATGCGGGGGTAATTAAAACCGGTGAAACTTACGCACCGCAACCGCTATCAAAACCGGGTGACCCTAAGTATGTTGATTTAAACGGAGATGGCAGGATTACGCCTGATGATGCTACTTATCTTGGCAATACAAATCCTCGTTACACCGCAGGCTTTGGAAATGACTTTACATACAAAGGCTTTGACCTGAGCATATTTTTTCAGGGTTCCTTCGGCTATTATTTGTATAATATGAACCGCCTGGTGTTGGAATCAACCACCAGTACAGATGCGTTGAACCGTTGGGTGTCAGGTAAAAATGAAAATACGGATATTCCGAGGGAAGGTTATTTCCTGAGTACATACGGAAGTTATGTTAATTCAAGGTTTGTTGAAAAAGCATCGTACATCCGGTTGAAAGCTGTTTCATTAGGATATAACATCCCCATTTATAAAATCAGGCAGATCAAGTTTATTGATGGGATAAGGTTGTACGCATCAGGCCAGAACCTGGCCACTTTTACAAACTATACCGGTACTGATCCGGAAGTGAACGTACACTCAGGAAGCAATGTAGGTGGTGGAATAGATTTTAATGCATTCCCTTCTTTCAGAACTTTTGTATTCGGACTTAAAGTAACCATTCACTAATCAGATAATTGAAAGCATAATTCAATTACAAACAATAAATGGCAGTAATGAAAAAATATAAAATAATATTTCTGTTGATAGCAATTGCAACGCAATATGCATGTAATAAAAACCTTGATCCGAAAGTATATAGCAGCCTTACCAATGCCAATGCTTTTCAAACAAAATCAGATGCAGTTGCCGGAGTAAATTCCGTATATGCACGCTTAAAGGGACCGGCAGTAGGTGACAACTTCGACTACTGGACCGTAAGGCATTTTGCATTAACAGACCTTACCACCGATCTTGGCCATTGCAATTATGGCGGTGATCCCGGCCAGCTTTCATTAGCCCTCTGGAACTCCGCAAACGGCTTGATAGCTGAAGACTGGCGGCAAATTTATAAGCTGATAGCTGATGCCAATAACGCTATCTACAATCTTTCGCCGATGACGACTATTACCGACGCTGAAAAGAAACAGTTCCTTGCTGAAATTAAATTTTTGCGTGCAGTGGCTTATATGGATCTGACAGATGCCTGGGGCCCGGTAATTCTTGCTACGGAAAAAGATATCGCAAATCCAAACTATACCAGCCAGCCGGCAGTAACACCTGTTGCAGATATTGAAACTTTACTGATTGCCGACTTAACAGAAGCTGCCGCAGCGCTTCCTGTTAATTATGTAAGCAACGCAATCTATGCCAGCAATGATGTTGGCCGTGCAACCAAAGGAGCTGCTTACACCTTGCTTGCCAAATTGTACTTACGCAGGAACGAATGGCAAAAGGTGATTGATGTAACAAAACAGGTAATGGATCTACAGGCATATTCCCTGTACCCATCCTATCTTGGTTTGTTTACGGAGGCTAACAAATGGTGCAGTGAAAATATTTTTTCCGTACTTAGCGATGCCAATTTAAATGGAACTGAATTGCTGAATCATTTCGGTCCGCAAAACCATCCGGTTGTAAAAGACAGGTGGCAATATTATGCGGTAACCTGGGATTTTTATAATTCTTTCGATAATGCCGATGACCGGAAAGCATGTTTTTATCCTTTATACACCGGAACCGACGGATTGAAATATATGCAGCCACCATCCATAGCGGCAGTTCCTCCCGCGGGGATCAGTTATATGGCGGATGTGGCTACAAAAAAATATGCAGACTCCACCGGTTCAACAACTTATTATGACGGGCATAGTGTTGATATTCTCCGCTATGCTGATGTGCTGTTGAGCAGGGCCGAAGCTATCAACGAGTTGAGCGGTCCTAATGCTGAAGGTATTTCATTGATCAATCAGGTGAAATCAAGGTCGCACGCCAAACCGCTGGTATCGGGCAGCTTTACCCAGGCTACATTGAGAGATGCCATTTTACAGGAGCGCGGCTGGGAATTTTTTTATGAAGGAAAACGCAGGTCCGATCTGATAAGAATGAATAAGTACGATGTAGTTGTAAATGCTTATCTCACCCGGATCGGTCAGAAAGCCACTATAGTAATGCCAAAAAATAAATATTTTCCTTACCCTCAAAACCAGGTTAACCTAAACCCGGCACTTGATAATTCAGCCAGGTAAATTGTTTGTGTCAGGAAAGATGTAATTGTAAAAGTGATGACAACATGTTGAAGTATTTACTTAGGTTCCTGAATGTATGTTTTGTAGTGGCAATGTTGGGAGCGTGCACAAATAATGGCGGTAATATTATTGAGAAATAGGCGTAACAACAACTGCTAAGGCTGAAGTGTATATTGAATACTGGAAAGACAGTACCGGTAGTAGTAAAAAGATAGTATCGCTTTCATCACAAACGGGATTATCTCATAAGCTTGTTCTTACCAATATATCTCCGCAAACGGATTATTCTTTTGATGTTGTTACCAATCAGGATGGTGAAAAAAAGATAAGCAAAAAATACACTTTCAAATCGCGGCCGCTTCCCGTATGGCTGCAGGATCAATTTAAATATAGCTGTAGTAACCCGGCGCTTTTATCACAGGAATTTAAAGATGGATTCATGCTTTTAAATAAGCGCGAAACTCCCGGCGTAGCCTATATCGTAAACTATAAAGGCGAATTAAAATGGTATCACACCGTTGACGGCACCGGGTTTAAAGTAACTCATTTCACTAAAGATACCAGCATCATTGCTATCCTGGGTAAGAATGACGAACCGACAAGTTATGGCAGTGAGATTTTAGAAGTTAATTTATCGGGAGATACTTTGATGCATCTGAAAAAAGGACAAGGCGATTTTAAATACACCATCCATCATGAAATATTAAAAAGAAATAAGAACGAAATCGTTACACTTTTTGTAGATGAAAGAATGTTGAACCTTACTTCCATCGGTGGTGGCATTAAGGACACGATAAACGGCGACGGCATTCTGATTATGGACAGAAACGGCAAGAAATTATGGCAGTGGAGTGTATTTGATGTGGTAGATCCGCTTAAAGATCCTCAATTGCTTAAGACAAGGAAAGACTGGATGCATGCGAATAGCGTAAACTATGATACGGACAGCAATTATATCGTTTCCTTTTATAACAATGGCCAGATCTGGAAAATAGATGCGCATACCGGAAAGGTATTATGGAAACTGGGTAAAGGAGGAACGTTCACCATGCCCGCTGAAGCTAATTTCTCTCAGGCACATGCAGTCCACCGAAATGCATTTGGAAGTTTAATGTTCTTCGATAACGGCGTGGAGAAAAAACAGTCGGAAGTGTTTTCTTTAAAGCTGGATGAAGCAGGTAAATCAGCCCTTATAGACCTGCATTTTAAATTACCGGTTGAAGTGTATAATGAAAGAATGGGAAGCGCTTATATGATCGGCGATTCAGCTATATTATGCTGTTGCTCTAAAAAACATATTACGGTTCTTGCAAACAGTAGAGGTATTTTGTTATGGACTTTGCAAACTGCCATACCTCCGTACAGAGTGGAATTTTTAAAGAAGGAGCTATTGTATCCGTATGTGCAATTATAAAGTATGGAAGTATCAGGTATAAAATAAACAATGTAAATTTTATAGAACTATCAACAATGAGGGCATGTCTCCTCCTGAACATGCAGCATAAAACGGTAATAAATAAATACGAATGAAAAAAGCTCATGAATTAATTACATATTTTGCTGCTTTCATGCTGTTCATTTCCTGCAATGAAAATACACCAGCTAATGTAACCATTGCTACACCAATTGCAATGGATACCGCCTCATTAATCAGCGTTGATACATCACAAATACCTAAGGATAAATTCGGGGAGCAGGTACGTTACGGCAGAGAATTAATGCTGCATACGGCATACTATATCGGCCCTGATGGAATCAATGGTAAATTCCTTGGTAACAAAATGAATTGCACCAATTGCCACCAGGATGCCGGCACAAAATTATTTTCTTTCAACCTGCTTTCTTCTCACGAAAATTATCCGCAGTACCGTGCCAGGGAGGGTAAAGTTTTAACGCTGGCAGAAAGAGTGAATAATTGCGTGATGCGTCCTCATAACGGAAAGCCATTGCCACTCGACAGCAAAGAGATGGTGGCCTTTTTATCTTATCTGAAATGGATAAGCAGTTTTGCTCACAAAGCCATACCATTCAAAGGTGCAAA
>CAXSIE010000005.1:18215-19354 GCA_964237295.1 uncultured Flavihumibacter sp.
CGGCGAGCCCTCAAAGAGGTAATGCGTTGTTTAACGTGAATTGCGCCAGGTGTCATGGTGCTAACGGAGAGGGGTTAATGGATTCAACCAATATAACTTATATCTATCCGCCGTTATGGGGACCTGCCGGTTATCAGCCTGGTTCAAGCATGCACCGTGTTATCAAACAGGCACAGTGGCTCAAAGCCAATATGCCATACGACAAAGCAACCTGGAACAAACCTTTTTTAAGCGATGAAGAAGCTTTGGATATTGCCGCTTTTGTAAATGATGATTCAATTCATAAAAGGCCGGGAGTAAAAGATTTCGATTATCCCCATCCTGAAGAGAAAGCTATTGATTATGGTATGGAACCTTTTATAGATACTTTTCCTGCATCCCAGCACAAGTTAGGGCCATTTCAACCCATTATTAGTTATTGGAAAAGTAAAGGTTTAAAACCTGTGTATTAACAAAGTGCTTGATTGCAGGTTTTGATTAACAACATATGAATTATTCTTTTTTGATACATTGTATAAAATAATATGTGATGATCTGGTAGCCAAAACCTAAAATTTTCCTGATAACATCCATTTAATTCGGATCAATCTTCCTTATCTTTCACATTATACATTCATTTGAACTCTTAACTACTAATTACACTTATGAAGAAATTTACACAACTCTGTATTGTGATTGCTATTTATTGTCCTGTGTTTACTTATGCACAGGATGAAAAGTTTGACCTGCCTACCATAGAAAAGATAAAGCAGGAAGAAATGGAAAAATCAAAAGTTATGGATATTGCCTTTCATCTTACAGATGTCAGCGGTCCACGGCTTACCGTTTCTCCCGGTTTTACAAGAGCGGCTACCTATGCTATCGAACAATTAAAAGGCTGGGGTGCAACGAATGCATCTCTTGATCCATGGGGAGATTTTGGTAAAGGGTGGGAACTGCAGCGGTCGTATGTTGCCATGAGTGCGCCCTACTATAAATCTATCATCGCGTTACCAAAGGCGTGGTGCAGCGGAACAAATGGCCTGCAGAACGCTGAAGTACTTGTTATTGCGGCAAAAGATTCCATTGGACTTGATGCGTATAAAGGCAAACTTGCAGGCAAGATCCTTATAATGGATATACCTGAAAATTATAAACAA
>CAXSIE010000005.1:19364-31275 GCA_964237295.1 uncultured Flavihumibacter sp.
TTTACCGCCGATGCCTCACGTTATACGGATGATGCATTGCAAAAGATGGCTGATACAAAACCTGTACAGGCTGGGCCGCGCGATACAGCGGGCCTGCGTGCCAGGAGAGCACAATTTGCCGGAGGAAGAGGTGCGGTACAGCTTCCGAACATTATTAAGGGAATGGCTAAAGCGGAAGGTGCCATCGCTATTCTAACCACCTCTAACCGCAATCACGACGGAACCATATTTGTTCAGGGTGGTGGTGGATTTAAGGCAACTGATCCGGAAAACTTTCTTGATCTCGGCGTTTCATATGAAGATTATATGACAATGCTCCGCCTGGCCAAGGCAGGGATACCTGTAAAAATGGAGCTGGATGTAAAGACGAAGTTTACCGCTACCGATACAAAAGGATATAATGTGATCGCTGAAATAAAAGGTACTGATAAGAAACTTAAAGACGAAGTGGTAATGCTGGGCGGTCATCTTGATAGCTGGCATAGCGGAACAGGCGCTACTGATAATGCTGCAGGCTGTGCCATTATGATGGAAGCCATAAGATTGTTTCATACGCTGGGCATCAAACCAAAACGCACTATCCGTATTGCTTTATGGAGCGGTGAAGAAGAGGGGTTGTACGGCTCACGTGGTTATGTAAAGAAAACTTTTGGCGATCCTGCCACCATGGAATTGCTTCCTGCGCATGCAAACTTCTCCAGCTATTTCAATCTTGATAATGGCACAGGAAAAGTTAGAGGGGTATATTTACAGGGTAACGAAAGTGTTCGCAACATCTTTGCATCCTGGCTTACTCCTTTTAAAGACTCCGGCGCTGTTACATTAACAATAAGCAATACCGGTGGTACCGATCACCTTTCATTCGATGCAGTTGGTCTGCCAGGGTTTCAATTCATCCAGGAACCTATTGAATATGGAACGCGTACCCACCATAGTAATATGGATACTTATGATCATCTTATTGAAGATGATCTGAAAAAATCTGCTGCTATTGTTGCAGCCTTTGTTTATAACGCTGCCATGCGGGATGAAAAGATGCCGCGAAAAGAATTACCAAAGGCAGGAGGAAATCAGCGGGGATTCTAAACAAGTACTTAATCTGAATACATTAAAGCCGGCCAGGTATTGTGGCCGGCTTTGTTTTTATTACAGTAAAGGCCATTACTGGTAAATAAAAGCCGTCATACCAACACAATTTGTGAAGAATATGACGGCTGTTTAATGTTTACTAAAGTTTTATACCTTATTAAGTATATCCCTAAGACCGGATGGTATAACAACCAAAAATTAATGGTTTACAAAATTGATTTGATATTACCAATCCTCATATAAACACCGGTGTCGATATTGTAATACTTGCTGATCGGTTCGGTAGCGATCACTGTATTGCTTTTTGAGTTTTCTATTGGAAGATATGTTTTACCACCATCACCAGGACTGAAATTATACTGCGCCTCGGTGAAAATTCCGAATGTTTTACCAAAAGCAAAGCTCACACCTACTTTGGGAGACACCATAACATATGCCTGCTTCATATTGAATTTTTGCAGTTTGTTCCTGTCGTTATAATACTCAACTATATGGCTACTGGTGCTAAGTCCCATATCCATACCCCAATAGGGTTGAATCAAACTGCCTGGAGCGCCAAGTGTCATTTCATAGGAAATGGCTATGTTGGTAACTGCATCAGTTGCCTTGTAAGCAAAATCACCGCTTTTGTAATTAGATTTCTTTGGCATGTAAGTGTGAAGCACGGCTCCTACAGCCATATTATCTGTAATGGCATAAGTGCCAAATGCCTTAACACCATTTAAGGTGCTGTGGTTGTCGTTAGCGCCATGTCCGGTAAGTAAGGAATACTGGGCGCCTGCATTTAGCTGGGCATTAGCTGTTAGTGCAAATGCACTCATCGTAATAAATTGTAAAAAGATTTTTTTCATAAATAGGATTCGGATTAAAATAGATAAAAAATTAAATAGGATTTGGATTCAAAAATTAAATAGTAACTGGTACAGGCAACGTTATTTTATTTCATTAGCGCATTTTTTTAATCATAAGTCAGGTATGTTGCATTTTCTTAAGGTAAATTAACATAGCATTTTTTAAAGATTCAAATTTGTGCAGCTGATTTATTGGAATGATTGCTGATATCTCATTGATTTAAATGGAAAGCCTTAGTTACTATTTAAACCTTACCTATAGCTTGATAAGGTTTAAATAGCTTCTGCTTATAAATGAAGGAAATTTATATAGATGGCATGTTAATTATAATAAAATTATAAGTTATGAATAATAAGGCACTATCCTGATCAGCACTTCCCGTTAGTCATTAATAATTTATTAATAATTAATCATTCACCCCTAGCCATCGTTCGAAAAATTCGTAGGTTCTCAGCATCTGGTCTATGCGCTGGCGATTATTGCCACTGCGTGTAAGTTCATGGGTAGCGCCGGGGTGCCGTACGTATTCTACAGGTCTTCCTAATACTTTAAGACTTTTATAAAGCATTTCGCTTTGTATTACCCCTGTTCTCAGGTCGGTTTCGCCGTGGAATATCAGGAAAGGAGTGGTAATGTTCTGTACATAATTTATGGGAGATTCTCTTTCTATTATTGATTTCGTTGATGCTTCCCAGGGATACCCGCCAAAATAGTTGGGAACAAGCCGCCATGCATTTCCTTCACCAAAGAAAGTTCCCAGGTCGTATACTCCGCGTTGCGCACAGGCGGCTTTGAATCGTTTGTCATGTGCAATGATCCAGGCTACCAGGTATCCGGCATAGGAGCCGCCGGTAACTGCAAGCCGTGAGGTGTCGGCCCATCCTTCTCCAACAGCTTTATCCAGCGAAGTAAGCACATCACTGGTAGGTCCTGCTCCCCAGTCGTTGATATTACTTCTTAAAAAATCCAAACCGTATCCGCCCGATCCCCTGGGATTACAATACACAACACCATATCCGCGGCTGCAATAAAACTGAAATTCATGCCACATGCTGCTTTCACCCGGTCCCCACATGGCGGTAGGTCCGCCATGTATATCAAGTATCACCGGATATTTTTTGCCAGCCTGAAATTCAGCAGGTTTCATTACCCAGTATTCCACCTGCTGGCCTTTTGTATTGGTAAAGGTTTTCTTTTCAGGAAAGGATAGCTTTTTTTTCGAAACCCAGTCATAATTGAAATTGCTTACACGCTTTGCATTTTTTGCCAGGGCATCTGCCATGTATAATTCAGAAGGATTGGCAGGTTCTGTTTTAGCGAATACCAGCGTTTTGTTAACCACGTCGAAGCTGGTAATTCCGCCTGCATTATCTGAAAGTTGTTCAATCTTTTTTGTTGAAAGATCGAGCCGGTAAAGGGGAATGCCTCCATTACTTTGTGCTGTGAAATAAATATACTTTTCATCATTACTCCATTTGATGCCTGAAATATTTCGATCAAATGGAATGGTGAGGATGTCTCGGGCGGTTCCATTCAAGGGCATAATGCCTAATTGCGGTATGGAAACCATTTCGGTAGCACCATATAAAAAAGCCATCCGCTTTCCCGAAGGTGACAATCGGGCGTTATTGAAACTCTTATCTTTTTCACCCAGCATCAAATGCAAACCGCTGCCATTGGAGTCTGCAATAAATATCTGTGATTCCAATGCACGGTCAGGATGCCGGGTTGAATCTACTGAGCCTGAAATAATCAATTGTTTTCCATCGGGTGTAAACTGCAGGTCGCTGAAACTATAGAAACCTTTGGTAACCGCTATCGGATGGGCGCCTTTTTCAGCATTCACTATAAACAGGTAATTAAAAAGGATATCAGACGACACCGAAGCCTCTTGCTGAAAGTTAAGTTTGTTGAGCACTTTGGCTTTTTTATCAGCTACATTATTATTAAGATAAGCCCTGATTTCTTCAAGGCTGCCATTGGGATCGGGCTTTGCTGTTGAGGATAGCCATTCGCTGTTTTTATCAAAACCAGGTTTTTCGGAAGGCCAGTCAGGAATGGATCCCTTCGCATTCAGTACAGAGTCCTTTAAAAGTTCTGTCAGGGAAATAGCCGAAGAGAATGCTATCTTCCTGCCATCAGGCGACCATCGTGGTGTTGATGCACCATATTTATAGGTAGTAAGTTGCATAGGTTCGCCCCCTTCAAGAGGTAGCAGGAATACCTGAGGCCTGCCTTCCACTGATCTTACAAAAGCAAGTTGTTTTCCATCAGGACTCCAAGCAGGTTGTGTTGCTCCTTCAGCCGCTGTAAGCTGCCTTGGCGCCTGCAAACCATTTGCAGGCATCATAAAGATATGGCTGGTATATTTATACTCCCATTTATTGTTACCGTCAGGTTCAATGATGGTAACGCTAAAGGCTGCGTTGCTTCCGTCTTTACTCAGCGTAACGGTATTGATCTGTTTAATTTTCAACATATCGGTTACACTGATAAGCGCGGTATCAGTTTGCGCATTAACGAGTAATATTGTAAGCTGTACAAGACAAAAAAGGTAGATTTGTTTCATTAAAATATTTTATGATGAATATACAAAGAACGCTGCGCTTCTGTGCAGCGTAGATATGAATCATGAAACAATGCAGGTAACACACTGGTACTGCCGCTACCAGCGGTTAAGTATGGTTAAGGCAGCGATTAATTGGTAAATCAATGATAAAACCTTTAACACTTACATTGGCATTAGATAATAATGATCTGGAGTATTTCAATGCACTTCGACAGAAACATTTTCCGGTGGAGCGTAATTTTATCAATGCTCATCTTACCTTATTTCATGCGTTACCAAACGAATTAACAGTTATAAATAACGTAAGTGAATTATCTAAAAACAAGTTTTCATTTACAATATCAGTTACATCATTGTTGTCAATCGGTAATGGCGTTGCTTTCAAGATGGAAAGTCCTGAGTTGATGCAAGTGCACGCAACCCTTCAAAAAAAATGGCTTGAATTTTTATCAAACCAGGATAAGCAAAAGCTGTGGCCTCATATTACTATTCAAAACAAAGTGCCTGCAAGCGAAGCAAAGGAATTGCTGGATGCATTACAAAAAAACTTTGAGCCGTTCTCAATGCCTGCAAAAGGTTTGCAGTTATGGGAGTATCTAAATGGACCCTGGAAGTTTGTAGAAGCATTTTATTTTAAGACCAGGTAACTATTTTTTATCCTGTAATGATAACTTACAACCTGTATGCTCAGGTTCTATTATCAGCGGTTTAAATTATTCCGGGTATGTAATCAGTTTAGTCATAGTTAATAAATAAAAAGCGGCCCTTAAAAGCCGCTTTTATTTATTAGTGTTCGCTGGTTAATCAGAGGTTGTTAAGATTATTTTTTGATAAGTTTTCTTTAGTAATATCTTCAACATCAACTTCGGTTTTACGAACAGTATCATGAATGGTTTCCTCTCTTTGTTCAACTTCTTTTCCAATAGAGATTTCTTCCACTACCCTGGCTTCTTTTGAAACCACCGGAACTTCAGCACGTTCACTAAGTTCAATGGTACTTTCTTCAAAAGGAGCAAAGCTGCCTTCAGGCAATGGCTTGTTTACCACCGTTCTTTCAACTGTTACATGTTCCTCTCTCAGCCGAACTGTTTCTTCGAAGGGTTTTTCCACAATATTAGTGGTAACACGTACCCCGCCTGTTTGTACAACACGCTTACCCACATTGATGTTTTCCTCTATGATAGGGATAGCCTGGTCGTTTGAAAGCGCCCGGTTTTGGTATAATTTGTCTTCATCGAAGTGGTCATGCGCATAAAAATCTTTATTATCATCCGTGTCCATGCTCAGTGCATCGGCAGCTACTCCTGAAACACCAATACCTGCAAGAATATTTCGTATTGATTTTTCTGTAGCAGCATCCAGGTTTCCCTTTTTGTAATCCGGCAACATTGTTAGTTGTTCCGTATTAAGCGTAGGTAAAACCACATCATCTTCCTTATCTTTCAGTACGGCAAGTCCGATTGGTATAAGCACTTTACGATCACCGGATGCAGCATTCTTGTTATTTAATTCAACAATAATATAGCGCACTCTTCGGGATGCTTCATCGAACAACAGTTCATCAACTTCTCCTATTGTTTCGCCTTGCTTGTTTTGTACGTCCCATCCTCTTATATCCGGTTCTCCTTCAGCGATTTCATAACCGCTTGCTTTTAATTCTGTAAGTTGGTTAATTTCGTTTGACATACTTATTTTTTTATAAGTTTATTTAATGATAACGTTAACTTAAAATAATATTCAATATTAATAGCGGTCCATGAATTCAGGCGAATATTGAAAATTGAATTGAATAGAAGGGAACTTTCAAATGTCAACAGTAATGAATGTTTAATGTTGTTTCGCTACTATTTGTACGCTTCTGTTTTCCTGCTTTCCCTGTTCCGTTGCATTTGAAGCAATAGGGTGTGACTCACCTTCCGGGTATAAAGTAATACGATCTTCTTTCATATTGGCATTCTTGGTGATCCATCCTTTTACCGCTTGAGCTCTTTGTTCAGATAATTGTTTATTATGGGCGGCATCTCCTGTAGAATCGGTATGACCATAGATACGTATATCACTGTTAGCATACCTTTTACTTAAGGACGAAGCAATTTGTTTCAGCTTTGATTCCGCATCCGGGCGTATAGTGCTTTTATCTACATCAAAGAGAACGTTGTCTCCTAAACTATAAATCGCGTAACCGTTATTTCCTCTTACGCTGATATCTTTATCAGTTATTTCATCATAGCTGGCATTGGGAGCATTAAAATCAATATCGTCATTTGAACCTTTGACGCCTGTAGCAGGAGTAGTTGCTGCTACAGCACCTGATGTATCTGATGAATTATCTGCGGTACCATTGGCAGTTTTGTTACATCCTTTTGAAAGAAAAATAATTAGCGCTATCGCAATTATTGCCAGCAAAAGCCATATCCACCAATTAGTGGCTTTTTTTGGTTGTACATGTAATTCTGCCATTGTGTTGTATATTATTAAAGAAGTTAATAAATCTGAATAGATAGTAAAAGTAAAGAGTGGGCTTTCGCTCCACTCTTTGATTACGGATTACAATATGTTTTTGTTTTTTCGCTCAGATTCTATTTCTTCTACATCCACTTCAGTTTTCCGAATCGTATCACTAATTGTTTCCTCGCGATGTTCTACATCTTTACCAAGAGAAACTTCTTCAACAATCCTTGCTTCTTTAGCTACTACGGGAACCTCTGCGCTTTCTGTTAGTTCAATTGTACCTTCCTGAAAATTGGTTAAGTCAGAATCAGTTGCTACTCTATCCACTTTCTTACGTTCTACTCTTACATGTTCTTCACGCAAGCGCACGCTTTCTGAAAAAGGTGTTTCAACAATACGGCTTCTTAAACGCACACCGCCTGTCTGAACTTCCTTTTTACCTACCTGGATGTTTTCTTCAATTATGGAAATTTTTTGGTTATCACCACTAGTAGTATCAAAGTTAGCTGCACTTGTAGCATTGTATTGCTTATCCTGATCATCTACGTCTACTGCGCCATATTGATCAAGCAGTGTGGCCACGGTTTCAGCTTCTGCTGCTGTTTTAGCATATACTGTAACCACAGAACCACGTTCAGCTACTCTTGTATAACGATCGCTTTCATCGTTATCAGTGCCAAATAAATTTTTAAAGAATTTGCCTATACCGCTTTCAGTGCTATCACCGGTACCTGAAAGTCCGGTAGTAGATGAAAGTCCGGTAGAAGTGGATGAATTACCTGATGAAATCTCCACGTTATCTTCAGTAAAACCATTTGATAAAAGCTGTTGAACCGCATTCTGCGCTTCGCTGGAACTTTTGAATATTCCAATTACTGTTTGTGACATAATATGCCTCCTTGTTTTAATTTAAATTTATGAATGGTGGGAAATTAAATTTTTGTATTGTTTGTATTTAAACGCTCTACTATTATTTCTTCGCGGCGTAAAGGCAGGGTCTGTTCTTCTTGTGATGTAACTGTATGTCTTGTTATATAAACCTCTTCTATTAGTAATAATTTTTTTTCAACTACAACCACTTCCTTAACAACCGGAACAATCATAGTGTTGCCTTCGTATCTAACTTCAGGATAACTGTCTACATATTTATTAACAGCTATCTTTTCAACCTGCACTTCTTCAGTTTGCACAGATGTATTTACAGTCTCCTGAGTTGCATGTACTTTTTTAATTATTCTTACCGTATCCTTTTCTATAACTTCTTTATGAACCCTTATTTCTTCCTGTACAAGATTTATGGTGACACGCTCATCATTTGTTTCTTTATTACCGGTAACATCTTCCTGCTCTAACATAATAACTCTTGATTCAGTAATTTCTATATAACTTGAATCATGCCATCGCTGATAATCCCTGAGTTACTGCTTTTATTTTAAAACTGATTAATTATATGCTCAAAATCAGAATTATATTCTACACTTTGTAAAATTAATACCCTTATTTGGGTGCAAGCATGGCATTTCATTCCATTAAACTATAATTACATGCACGATTAAATTGATAATGACGAGGTCTATTTGACAAAATCATTTTTTTTTGTATATTAATACTCAAATGATTCATATGCCTAGAACCATCATAACTTTGCTGTTATTTCTTTTACAACAAAGTATATTTTCACAACCGCCTGCAAAAGAATCCGCTTTAACGATCCCTGCCAACCTTACCTATTCAACAGGTGCAATGAGTTCTTTTATTAAAGAACATTATTTTACAGATACGGCGCATGTCCGCGCCATTTTTTTTTGGGTGGCCAACAACATAAGTTATGATATAGAAAAGTTTCAAAACAAAACTACGGGAATACAGCCGGTTGAAGACGTACTCAAAACACGCCTTGCGGTTTGCAGGGGGTATGCTGATTTGTTTAGTGAGTTATGTAATCAATGTAATATTTCTTCCATGGTGATTGATGGTTATACAAAGCAAAATGGAACTATCAGCCAGATACCGCACGCATGGGTAGCAGCTAAGCTGGATCATAAATGGTACCTGTTCGATCCTACCTGGGCAGCAGGCTATGTTAAAGATAATAAGTTTACAAAAAGTTATTCAGAAACTTACTACAAGTTAACTCCGGATGTAATGCTTAAGGATCATATGCCTTTCGACCCGCTGTATCAGTTGTCGGAACACACGATAACCAATAAGGAATTTATTGAAGGAATAACAACTTTAAGTATCGGCAAACCGGTTTTTAATTTTGCAGATACTTTACAAAAGTTTAACCTGCTGTCTAAAGAAGATAAAGCAATAAGCGAATCGAGGCGTATCCAAAACATTGGAATAGAAAACGACATTATCAAAAAGCGGGTTGATTACCTCAACAAGCTGACAGAAAATTACTCTTCAAAAAATAGTTTTGAACAGGCTATGAATTTATTTAAGCATTCCATATCATTATTCAACGACTACATAGCATTTAAAAATAAACAGTTCACTCCTGTAATGGAAGGTAAAGATATAAAGCTGATGGTAGATAGCATTTCTTATCATGTAAATGCATCATGGGCCCTGCTTGGTACTGCGGTTGCAAGAGACGAAGCAAACAGGCGTGCAATATCACAGGCCTTTCAGGATCTGGAAAAATTTCAGAACAGGGTAAACCAGGAAAAGGAATTTGTAACAACTTATCTCAACTCAGACATAACTTCACGAAATAAATTATTTTATAAGAAGTAAATGAGGTAACCTCATAATACCGGCTACGCAAGGCTACTTGAGCTGGATGATAAGCTTTATACGGAAGAAGCTGATCATATCGATCATTTCATCATTCAATCACAGTTCAGACAAAGGTGCAGGTAAGTTTCAATTCATTGCCTTAAACAGAAATTATAGAATCAGAAAATTATTACAGGGTTTTCTCTCTTTGATGAATACCTTACATTCATTTATTACAACAACAATTACCAAGGCGCTATAATGTTGTTATTTGCATAATGCTGTAAATCCTCATATGAAAATCCTCTGGAACTATTTCAAACTTCAAAAATGGCCGGTGATCATAGCCCTTGTATTGGCAAGTGTTTCACAATTGCTTAGCCTTACTGACCCGGTAATTTTTGGAAAGATCATTGACAACTATGCCACCAATCCAAAGAACCTTAGCCAGCAGGAACTTGTAAAGGGTGTTTTGTACTGGTTAAGCATCGCTATCGTTATTGCGGTAGCCGCAAGGATCGCAAAAGCTTTTCAGGAATATTTCACGCGTAAGGCCGTGCAGCAATTCGGTATGCAGATATTCAACGACGGACTGAAGCAAACCCTCCGGCTTTCTTTTCAGGAATATGAAGAACAACGCAGCGGTGAAACAGTGTCTGTATTGCAAAAAGTTAAAGACGATACCGAACGGTTCATCAATTCATTTATTAATATCCTGTTTTCCTCTATTGTAGGTATGGGCTTCCTCACCTGGTATTCTATCACCAAAAACTGGATGCTGGTGCCTGTATTTATTATCGGGATAGTGGTGTTGGGTTCACTCACCGGTTTGCTTAGCAAGAAGATCAAAACGGTGCAACGGTCCATTAACCGGGAAACGAATAAAATGTCGGGTGTTATTACCGAGTCGCTGAGAAATATTGAACTGGTAAAAAGCCTGGGACTGACCTTCCCCGAAATACGCCGCCTGAAATTGCAGACCCAACAGATCTACGACCTGGAAATGAAAAAGACCAGGCAGGTACGCACCCTGTCCTTCCTGCAGGGAATAACCCTTAACCTGCTGAAGCAATCCATATTGTTTATCCTGCTCTGGCTGATATTCCGTAGAGTGTTAAGCACGGGTGAACTGATCTCGATGCAGTTCATTTCCACCGCTATCTTTGGCCCGCTGCAGGATCTGGGCACCATCATACTCAACTACCGTGAAGTGGAAGCCTCCATCAATAACTTTGACCAGCTAATGCATAAACCGATTGAACGCAGGCCGGAAGCGCCGGTAGAAATCGGTTCCTTAAAAAGCATACGTTTTAATAACGTAGTGTTCAAACATAAAACGGCCGGTTTAAACGCTATTGACGGTGTGTCTTTCAATGCCAGCCTTGGTGAAACCATTGCATTTGTTGGTCCCTCAGGCTCCGGCAAATCAACACTGGTTAAATTGCTGGTGGGATTATACCGTCCGGTATCCGGTGCCATTCTGTTTAATGATATAATGTCTACTGCGGTGCGTTACAACGAATTTCGCAGGCAGGTTGGCTTTGTAACGCAGGATACCCAATTGTTTGCAGGAACTATCAAAGAGAACCTTTTATTTGTAAAAGCTGATGCCACCGATATTCAAATACTGGATGCTTTACACAAAGCTTCCTGCGACGGATTATTGTCCCGGTCTGCAAAAGGTATCAATACCGTGTTAGGAGAAAGCGGAATGAAATTATCAGGTGGTGAAAAACAGCGTATCTCCATTGCCCGCGCCTTGCTCCGCAATCCGGGACTGTTGATTTTTGATGAAGCTACTTCAGCGCTGGATTCTATAACCGAACAGGATATTACCGATACGATCCGCGATGTGTCGCTTAGCAAAGAACAGATTACTGTGCTGATTGCTCACCGCCTTTCAACGATCATGCATGCCGATAATATTTATGTGCTGGAAAAAGGCGGCGTGGTGGAAACCGGAACGCATGAATCACTGCTGTCTGAACGTGGTTTATATTATGCCATGTGGCGCCAGCAAATCGGTGAAAGAAAAAGTTTAGCGAAAGCGTAAATTAATTATTAATGATGAATTATTTACGGTGATTGTTTTAGTTGTTAGTTCCATGACAAAATTAAGTTTACACTCTATGCATTAGCTGCTCTCACCAATTTAAAACCAGCAACTATCCGTTAATCACTGTTGTCCGGTAAAAGTATACAGTAAAAATTAAAAAGGAGGCCGAA
>CAXSIE010000006.1:0-3821 GCA_964237295.1 uncultured Flavihumibacter sp.
AACAACTCATAGCCACCCCTGCCACCTTCTTTCAACCGGTCGGATATTTTATAGTTCCAGCTGATATTGAAAATGAATTTTTGACCGGGCTTCAATACCGCAGGTAGCTGTAACCTCATCATCGTTTTGTTTACGGTATATTGAAGTGGTTTATTCAGTGCATCTGTAATATTCTGGATGTTGACACCAAAATCATTTTGTTTTGTTTCACTTGCAATCCTGTCTAACATCCTGTCTGTTGCACTGTCGGGCATTATAGTCCCATCCTGGTAATTGGCATTTTTAGAATTGCTGTGTTCATTCTCATCTAATTGTAACCAGAGATAAGAAAGCTGATCGGGAGAATTATTGAAATAAGTAATTGTTTCATGGCCGGTAAGGCGCAGGTTGGGCTCATCAAGTTCGCATTTAATGTCGTAATCAGCACGTTGCTGCCAGTACTTCGGACCAGGAGCACCGCTGGCTGTTCTGTATTCATTAGGCGTGGGCAGAACGGTTCCCAGTTGTTCAAATTTATTTCCATGATTTGAATTGGGATTGTTTTTAATGTCTTGCGAAAAGCTGCTTATCGTTGATATGCTCAACAAAGCAAATAAAAGTTTTTTCATGTCAAATTTCATTTTTTTCTTTTTAAGGAATTCTTTCAAAAACCATTTTCAAGGCAAGACTGAACACCGCTGATGATAAGAATATTACCCATTCTCTTCGTTTCACTTTTAAAAATTGAATGAAAAGAAAAGCAAGTAATAAAAGTATAAATACAATTACCACCTGGCCGGCTTCCAAACCAACATTAAAGGCGAATAAACCTACACCTATATGCTGATCTTTAGCCAACATAAACCGGATGGTATTGGCAAAACCCATTCCGTGAACGAGCCCGAAAAACAAAGCCATGTAGTAATTTAGTCTAATCGTTGTAGAACTAAAATTATGTTGAAATAAATTGGAAACAGCTGTGATCACAATAGTACAGGGTATTAAAAACTCCACCCATTTACCGGGAAAGCGAATAATATCGAAAACACTCAATGCAAGCGTTACTGAATGTCCGATTGTAAAAGCCGTTACCAGCACTAACACCTGTTTCCAGTCGTTTATAATATAAATAGCGGCAAGTACTATTATGAATAAAATATGGTCCAGCGCGTCCAGGCTAATAATATGATGCCACCCTAAGCTGAAATAAAAGCTAAAATCTTCCATGTTGGTGAAGATGTTGAAATTAATGCAGACATTTGTTATGAAAAAATTTCTTTTATTAATGGATGCCTTCCTACCTAAACGCCTGTTACTGATCATGCTTACAATTAGCTTCTGTTCAGCATTTTCAACACTGGCAGGAGATGGTATTCCTTATAAAAGTATAGCACATCCGTTTTTTGTTAGTGTAACAGAATTGAATCACAACGAGAAAGATAAAACAGTAGAAATCAGTTGTAAGATGTTTGCGGAAGATTTTGAAAATACTTTTAGAACGCAATATAAAATCAATATTGATATAACCCATCCCAAGGATACCAAACTGATAGAAAAATATGTGTACGAATATCTTCAAAAGCACCTTCAGTTGAAGATCAACGGCAAAGCTGTAACCTTTCAGTTTATAGGGTATGAAAAGGAAGAAGAAGCATTATGGGGTTACCTTCAGGTAAATAATATACCGGCGGTTAAAAAAATTGAGCTAACGAATAACATATTATACGAATCTTATAACACCCAGATAAGCATTATGCATGCTTCTGTTGGAGGCAGCCGCAAAAGCACCAGGCTGGTATATCCCGATACGCAGGCAATCTTTGAGTTTTAATTATAAATGATTAACGGTTAGTGGCTGATTATTAATGAGCATAAACAATTGATTACTTACCGTTAATCATTAATAATTAATCCATTAAATAATTATTTACTCCTCCATCTCGTTCTTAATGGTTTCTGAAAGAGACACCATTACCTTGTCTATCCGTTGGGCATCCATGTCTATAACTTCAAAGCTGAATCCGCGCCATTCCAGCTTATCCCCGGTTTTTGGAATTCTTTCTAATTGATGAAGGATAAAACCAGCCATAGTATCAAAATCCTGTTCCCCTTCGTTCATCCATTCGGTTTTATCGAATCTTGTCAGGAAATCATAAAAAGGTATCTGGGCGTCAACCAGGTAAGAGCCGTCATCCCTGTGCAGGATTTCATAATCCTGCATGTCTGGCTGTGGAATATCCCCAACTATTGCTTCAAGGATATCATTTAATGTGATCATACCTAACAAGCTTCCGTATTCATCTACAATAAAACACGAATGTATCTGGGATTCTTTAAATTTTTCAATAACCTGGTACGCTGAATTATTTTCCGGTACAAACATAGGGGGTTTCATGATGTCTTTAAATAAGATGAGGTCATCTGAAACATACAGGTCTTTAATGGAAACCATTCCTTTAATATTATCAACCAGGCCATCACAGATCGGATAAGCAGAATGAGGCTCACCGATTATTTTTTCTTTGATGGATTTTTCATTGTCATTTATATCAAACCAGATAACATCGCTTCTATGCGTCATCAGGGAAGTAATATTACGGTCACCCAGGTGAAAAACCCTTTCAATGATTTCCTGTTCAGCCTCCTGAATAGTACCCTGTTCGGTGCCTTCACTGATGATGGCTTTAATTTCTTCTTCAGTAACGGAACTGTCTTTAGTGGGCCTGACATTAAAAAGACGAAAGAAAAAATTAGTGATATTAGTCAGTATCCATACAATAGGATGTGTAGCTGTTGCAAAAAACCGCATTGGCTTGGCCACACCTCTTGCAATAGTTTCTGCGTAGATCATCCCGATGCGTTTGGGCAGTAATTCTCCAAACAGGATAGAAAGAAAAGTAACCATAATTACTATGAGCACCGTAGAGATCGTGTCGGCATATTCTTTAAAAATCGTTATCTTTTCAATATATGGTTGCAGTAACGGTGTGAACTTTTCGCCGGAATAAATACCTGTTAAAATTGCAATCAGCGTTATGCCTATCTGGGCTGCAGATAAAAATACTTCGGGGTTCTCCGCTAATGACAATGCAATGGAAGCCTTTTTATCTCCTTTATTGGACAAAGATTCCAGCCTTGATTTCCTTGCAGACACCAGCGCGATTTCCGACATCACAAATAAACCATTGACCACAATTAATACAAGTACTATTATAACATCAGTCATATGCTTCCAGCCTCCCGACAGGTGATTAAGTTATCAATCAAAAGACATTTTGTCGTTAAGAAGCTACTTTCGGGAGGGCACGTATCTGATTCAGTGAACATTAAAGTTTTTTAAAGGATTAACAATCAAACCGATATAAAAATTAAACAATTTACTTATCACAAACCCCAGCAAACATCCTACCAATCCACCGCTAAAAACATCCAGGGGAAAATGTACGCCAACATAAACCTGTGCATATGAGATAAAAGCCGCCCAGATAAAGAAAAGACCGATATAGCCGGAAGTATACCGGCGCAGCGTTGCATAAACAAACCAGGCAACACCAAAATGAGTGGTAGCATGCGATGAAGTAAAGCTGGAACTCATAGGACAATAATTAACTAAAAACCTTACCTGGCTTTCTATACCGGGATTGCGGCAGGGCCTTAACCTGAATACACTTTCTTTGATAACATGGCTGCTGATAATATCACAGAGGGAAGCGGTGCAAATAAGCGCTACAGCCCAATATAAACCTCTTACGCCAAAATTGATCCATATAAAAACCAACAAAAACAGGTACAGCGGAACCCACACAACCGATTCACGGATAAGGGGGAAAAAGGTATCAAGA
>CAXSIE010000006.1:3831-26555 GCA_964237295.1 uncultured Flavihumibacter sp.
AATTGCAGGTCCATGTTCCGTTAATTTTGAAGAACAGCCAAAAATCGAATTGAAATACTCGCTCCAACGCACTCATTAACCTGAAACTTAGTGATAAAAATTTATTTACAAAAATAGTAGTTAGGCGTCAATGATACATTTTATATTATTTATACTTTATTTTGCTGAATGCTACCCATTCCACGCCTTATTAAATGGATATTATTTCTGGATATTTTTTTCCTTACGCTTATGTTCGCTTTACGCCTGGGAACCTGGTTGATTTTTAAAACCGACCAGGTATCATTCCATGAATCAGTTCCTGCTTTCTTCCTGGGATTCCGATATGATGCAAGGATTGTAGGCGTTTTTTCAACTGTTATATTATTAGCAGGCAGTGTTCCTCTATTACACCCATTCCGCTCTCCAACGGCCAGAAAGTGGTGGATGGCTTTTGCCTGCTTATTCTCAGGAGTATTAATTATTTTATATACAGCTGACTTTTTACACATGCGTTATCTTTCTCAAAGACTAAACGCCAGTGCCTTAAGCTTTCTTGAAGATGCTAAAATTTCTTCAGCGATGGTTTGGCAAACATATCCTGTAATCAGGATTTTATTAGGAATCTTATGCTGCCTTTTCCTGTTTACAGGTGTTATTTCATTTCTTTATAGGAGGGCGGCGCCGCTGTTTAAAAAGCCTGCCAAAGCCCAACGCCTAACCTGGTTTTTCATCCTGTTTTTTGCGTTTGCCCTGGCGATATTCGGAAGAATCGGTCAATACCCTTTACGCTGGAGCGATGCATTTAATACCGGCAGCGATTTTAATGCTAATATAGCGCTGAACCCATTCCAGTCTTTTTTAAGTACGCTCAGCTTCAGAACCTCCACATTTGATAAGAAAAAAGTTCAGGAATATTATTCATTCATGGCAACCTACCTGGGAGTAGATAAACCCGATGCTGTTCGTCTCAATTTTGAAAGAAAAATTGCAAAAAGCGATAGTGGCATTTCCACCAGACCAAATATTATAATTGTTATTTGTGAATCTTTCAGCGCTTATAAAAGTTCGATGTGGGGAAATCCGCTTAACACTACTCCTTTTTTTAATACTATCAGCAAACAGGGAATATTATTCGATAATTGTTTTACCCCGGCATTTGGAACAGCCAGGGGGGTATGGGCTACTATAACAGGTATTCCGGATGTGGAAATTGTGAAAACAGCCAGCCGCAATCCGGCAATGGTAGATCAGCACTCCATTATCAATGACTTTACCGGTTATGAAAAATTTTATTTTTTAGGCGGAAGCACCAGTTGGGCTAATATCCGCGGGTTACTAACCAATAATATAAAAGATCTTCATTTATACGAAGAGGATAAATATGATGTTCCCAAAATAGACGTCTGGGGCATCAGCGATAAAAATTTATTCCTCCAGGCTGATAAAGTATTAAATCAGCAACATAGCCCCTTTGTTGCCGTTATTCAAACTGCCGATAATCATCGTCCTTATACCATTTCGCCTGAAGACCTTCCTGAATTTACGAGGATGAACCTGCCTGATGACTCACTTAAAAAATATGGTTTTGAATCGAATGATGAATTGAATGCATTCAGGTATACAGATTTCGGGTATGGTAAATTTATAACGGCAGCTAAAAAGTCGGCTTATTTTAACAACACCATTTTTGTTTTTGTTGGCGATCATGGCATAAATGGCAATGCTGCCGATATGTTTCCCAGGGCATGGACCGATCAGGAACTGACCAGCTATCATGTTCCTCTTTTATTTTATTCGCCCGCGCTTTTGCCGTCAAAGCGTATTCATGATATAGCTTCCCAAATAGACCTTTTGCCTACAGCCGCAGGCCTTGCAAATATAAATTATACCAATACAACCCTGGGCAGAGACCTGTTGCAAAAAAACAGTAAAACCGCACCGATTGCATTTATCATGGATCATAACAACAACAGCATCGGTGTGGTAAAAGGAACTTATTATTATACCCGGCAGCCCTCAGGCAAAAGGGAAGACCTGGTCTGGGCCGATTTTACTCAGAAAGATCCCGGTGTTTCAGTTAATTTGAGTAAAGAAGCGTATCGAAGTATAACTGCCGCTTTTTTTGAAACAGCAAGGTATATGCTGCAGAATAATAAGAAGAAATAGGGTTGAGGTATGGGGTATGAGGTATAGAGTAGCCTTATGTTAAATTTGCGCTGGTAATGCTCAGATGATTATAGGAAAATTAAAAGACACTCACCCACATACCCCATACCTCACACCTTCTTCGCGATCATCAGCATTCGCGGGGAACTTTTCAAATCATATCCTTTTAATTCATAATCACCAAAAACTTCCTGGATCTGAAGCCTGTGAAAGGCAAACATGTCGTTAAAATCGCCTAAAGTAAACTTGGCAACCTTTTCCTGATATACCATTGGTTCTTTCAAACGATCATCTTCTACAATAATTTTTTTATAAAAATGCGTTTCATCATACCATTTCGTAAGGTAAAAATTCACGCCATCCACTTCTTTATCTGATTTATGAACCAGGTGGTCTTCTGCATAATGCACATTTAGATAGTCTAAGACCAATATCCCATTGATTTTTATCGAATTTGCCATAGTGCGTATGGCATTGTAGTGTTCCCTTTCGGTTCTGAAATAACCGAAATTTGCAAACAGGTTAAATGCATAATGAAAATAATTGATCCAGAATGGCAGCCGCATGTCATGCTGGAAAAAATGAAGTTTGTCTGATTCATAAGACTTTGCTTCAGCAATATTTTCGAAGGAAAGGTCAACGCCGGTTACATCAAAACCCAATGAGGCCATGATAGTAGCATAACTGCCTTTTCCACACCCTGCATCCATTATAAAAGAATCTGCGGCCGGATGAAGATATTCGATCAGCCGGTTGATAAAAGCAGTAGCTTGATGATCATCCCTTTGAAAATAAAGCTGGTGATAATAAGGAGAACTGAACCAATCTTTGAACCAGTTATCGGGGATGTCCATCTTTTTTCTTTCAAATGTAGGTGCGAAATTTTAATTTGGATTAAAATGAACTAAAACATTAATAGATACTAAGATCAGGTACATGCAGATACGAGGGCCGATATCCCGATATTCCATTATCGCTTTTTCTTTATAAAGTTAGAATTATCTTGGCCCGGTTATCATTCCTTCCTTATTATTCTTATTTTTGGTGCTCATTAAACCTTAGCACTTGTGGCATTGATCAAAAGTATATCTGGTATCAGGGGTACTATCGGAGGAGTGCCCGGAGAGAATCTGACTCCTCTTGATATTGTTAAATTTACAGCGGCTTACGGAATATGGCTGAAAGAAAAAAGCAATGCCGGTAAAATAGTGGTTGGTAGAGACGGACGTATCAGTGGCAATATGGTGCAAAACCTTGTTGTTAGTACATTACTTGGAATGGGATTGAATGTAATTGATGTAGGGCTTTCAACAACGCCAACAGTAGAGCTGGCTGTAATTTGGGAAGAAGCAGGCGGCGGTATTATTATTACCGCCAGTCATAACCCTAAAGAATGGAATGCCCTGAAATTATTGAATAGCAAAGGTGAATTTCTTAGTGCTGAAGATGGTGTGTTTATTTTAGATAAAGCAGCGGCAGGTAATTTTGCATTTGCACCCGTTGATAAACTGGGAACGCTCACAACAGATCATTCCACACCCGACAAACATATCCAGGCAGTGCTCAACTATCCATATATAGATCAGCCTGCAATCAAAGCAAATAATTACAGGGTTGTTGTTGATGCTATTAATTCAACAGGTGCTTTATTTGTTCCGCCATTATTAAAGGAACTGGGAGTTGAAGAAGTTATTTTGATAAACGGCGAAGTAACAGGAAAATTTGCTCATAATCCTGAGCCATTGCCGGAAAATCTGGCTGCCCTGAGTGCGGCGGTAAAAAAATCAAAAGCTTCCTTTGGTATTGCCGTTGATCCGGATGTAGACAGGCTTTGTTTTGTTTGTGAAGATGGCAGTATGTTCGGTGAAGAATTCACGCTTGTAGCTGTTGCCGATTATATGTTAAGTAAAAAGCAGGGAAATACAGTGAGCAATATGAGCAGTACCAAAGCTCTGAAAGAAATTACTGTTAAAAATGGTGGTGAGTATTTTCCTTCTGCAGTGGGCGAAGTGAATGTGGTGAAAAAAATGAAAGAAGTTGATGCTGTAATTGGCGGTGAAGGTAACGGAGGGATTATCGTGCCCGATTTTCATTATGGACGTGATGCATTGATAGGGATCGGGTTGTTTTTAAGCGCTTTCTCATCACATAAAAATGGACTTAAATCTTTTCGTTCCAAATATCCTGATTATTTTATTTCAAAGAACAAGATCGAACTGGAAAACGGGATCGATGTAAAAGCAATCCTGGAAAAGATTAAGGAGAAATATGGCAGGCAGCCTATCAATACCGAAGATGGATTAAAAATAGAGTTTGATTCAGACTGGGTTCACCTGAGAACTTCTAACACCGAACCGATCATACGCATTTATGCTGAAAGTAATTTTGAAACAACGGCCAATAATATTGCGATGAGGTTAATGCAGGATATTAAAGAATTCCTTTAAAATGAAGTATGAGGTATCAGGTTAAGGTGAATTTCTCCAGCTGATAGCTGAATGATAACAAGCCATAGCTATTCACTACTAAAGAAACAATGACCAGAATTTATTTTGATAATGCGGCAACAACATCTTTAGATCATGTTGTTCTTGATGCAATGATGCCTTATTTAACGGAAAAATTCGGCAATCCTTCTTCCATATATTCTTATGGCCGCGAAAGCCGGCTTGCAATAGAAAGTGCCCGGAAAACAGTAGCTAAAATTTTACATGCACATCCTGCGGAAATATTTTTTACTTCAGGAGGAACGGAAAGCAGTAACACCGCTATTTGCGCTTCCGTAAAAGATCTGGGATGTAAACATATCATCACCTCTGCATTGGAGCATCATGCAACCCTGCATACCGTAGAAAACCTTTATCATAACGGTGAGGTTGCTTTAAGCAATGTTAAATTACTACCCGACGGTCATATTGATGTGGAAGACCTGGAAAGATTGTTAACCGGCAGTGCTGACAAATGCCTGGTAACGCTGATGCATGCTAATAATGAAATCGGGAACCTGCTCGATCTGAAAGTTGTTGGTGAGATATGTAAAAAATATGGCGCAGTTTTTCATTCAGACACGGTTCAAACGGTAGGTCATTACCCATTTGACCTTAAAAATACGCCCGTTCATTTTATAACCGCTGCCAGTCATAAGTTTCATGGTCCTAAAGGTGTTGGAATTTTATACATTAATGAAAATGTAAAAATAAAGCCCCTCGTTTATGGCGGTTCGCAGGAACGGAACATGCGTGCCGGCACTGAAAACTTATACGGTATCGTGGGTTTTGCCAAAGCCCTTGAAATAGCCACACTAAACTATGAGCCAGACAGCAATTATATCCGCTCACTAAAATTATATATGGCTGAGCAGTTGCAAAAAAACATTCCCGGCGTTTTTTTCAATGGTGATACTTACGGTGAAAGTTTATATTCCGTATTAAATGTTTCTTTTCCAAAGACAGAGAGATCTGAAATGATGCTTTTTAATCTGGACATTAATCACATCTGCGCTTCCGGCGGCAGCGCCTGCACCAGTGGCGCCGACCAGGGCTCTCATGTGATCCGTGCTATCAACAATAACCCTAATAAAGTGGCCGTTCGTTTTTCATTCAGTAAACATAATACCAAAGAAGAGATTGATAAAGTGGTAACCATGCTTAAGGATATGATATGAAAACTAAGTCACGAAGACACAAGGATATTTCATTGTGTCTTCGTGACTTAATGGCCAATTTACTTCACCCTGCTTTTTACCTCCTGCAGTTTCAGTAAGGCTTCCACTGGTGTCAAACGATTGATATCAATGTCTTCCAGCAACTTCCGGATCTCCTTAAATGTTTGAGAATGCTCATCAAAAATGGATAGCTGCACATGAGGCGCCACCAATTTTTTAACCTGTTCGCCCAGGTTATCATCCACATGATTTTTTTCCAGTTGTTTCAACACTTCATTCGCTCTTTCTACCAGACTAACAGGCATACCTGCAATTTTTGCCACATGAATACCAAAACTATGCTTGCTGCCACCAGGGCAAAGCTTTCGGAGAAAAATAATTTTATTGCCAACTTCCTTATTGGAAATATGGTAATTCTTTACCCCCGGCAATTTGTTCTCCAACTCATTCAGTTCATGATAATGGGTGGCGAATAATGTTAAGGGTGCATGAACGGTTTTGTGCAGGAATTCCACAATGCTCCAGGCAATAGAAATACCATCGTATGTTGAAGTGCCCCGTCCTATTTCATCCAGCAACACCAGGCTCCGGTCTGTGAGATTGTTCAGGATGCTGGCTGTTTCATTCATCTCTACCATAAAGGTGCTTTCACCCCCGCTAAGGTTGTCGTTAGCGCCCACCCTTGTAAAAATTTTATCGGTTAATGGAATGATTGCTTCGTCAGCAGGAACAAAACTACCGGCATGTGCCATTAAAGTAATCAGCGCTACCTGTCTTAGCAAAGCGCTTTTACCACTCATGTTTGGTCCGGTAAGAATAATGATCTGCTGTAACGATTTATTCAATTCAATATCGTTGGTGATATAGGTTTCACTAACGGGCAGGTTTCTCTCTATTACCGGGTGACGGCCACCCTTCAATGCAAGCTCGTTTCCTTCATGCAGTTGCGGGCGCTTGTAATTAAAACGGAGGGCGTTATTTGCAAAACAAAGCAAACAATCAAGAATGGCCAGGGTATTGCCATTGGTTTGGATAGGAGCCAGGTAATCCTGTAATTCATTTAGTAATGCCTGGTATATTTTGAGCTCCAATTCAAGGATTTTGTCTTCCGCACCCATAATCTTTTCTTCATATTCCTTCAGTTCCGGGGTGATATACCGTTCTGCATTTGCCAGCGTTTGCTTCCTCATCCAGGTGGCCGGTACTTTATTTTTATGTGAATTGGTTACTTCCAGGTAATAACCGAATACATTGTTAAAAGCGATTTTCAGGGAGGGGATACCTGTGGCCTCCGCTTCTTTTTGTTGCAGCCGTATAAGGTATTCTTTTCCACTGGAAGAAATCATTCTCAATTCATCTAATTCAGCGTTTACACCATTTGCAATCATGTTTCCTTTTGATGCTGTGGCCGGCGGGTTTTCTACCATTTCTTTTGTAATCTTTTCTGCGATATAAAAACAAGGGTTCAACGTATCGCCTAATCTTTTTAAATATTCATTGCTGTTATTGGTGGCAATATTCCGGATGCTTTCTACCTGCTGCAGGCCCCGGCTGATCTGTAACACTTCCCTTGGATTTATTTTTTTAAGTGGAATTTTGCTTACCAGCCTTTCAATATCCCCGCATAGTTTGATATGTTGCGCTATTTTGTTACGGTTGTCAACTTCTTTGATAAGAAATGCTATCAGGTCAAGGCGTTCATTGATCTTACTGATGTCTTTGAGTGGAAACACGATCCAGCGTTTGAGCAAACGAGCTCCCATTGGCGATACGGTATTGTCAAGAACTTTAAGCAGGGTTCTGCCATCATCCTGCCCGCTGCCCAGCAGTTCCAGGTTCCTGATGGTGAAGCGGTCCATCCACAAAAAATCTTCCTTATCAATCCGCTGCATACTTACAATATGCTGCAGGTTAGGGTGTTCATTATCTTTAAGATAATGGAGGGTAGCACCGGCAGCAGTGAGTCCGGCTGTTAATGTTTCCACCCCAAATCCTTTTAAAGAATGCGTTTGAAAATGCTTTAATAATAATTCTGCCGCATATACACCCTGGTAAATCCATTCATCAAGGGTATAAGTATAGAATTTATTGCCGAAAAGTTCCTTAAACTGTTTTTGACGGTGGCGTTGAAAAATGACCTCGGCAGGTTTAAAGCTCTGCAATAGTTTATCTGCGTACTCCCGGTCGCCTTCGGCAATCAGAAATTCACCTGTAGAAATGTCGAGGAAGGAGATGCCAAATAGTTGTTCATTATGAAAATGGATGCTGCCGAGGAAATTGTTAGCGTTACGCTCCAGCAATTTATCATTGGTGGTAGTGCCGGGAGTGATCATTTCAGTAACACCACGCTTAACCAACCCTTTGGTTAGCTTGGGATCTTCCAGCTGATCGCATACGGCTACCCTGTATCCTGCTTTCACCAGCTTGTGTAAATAAGTATCAAGGGCATGGTGAGGAAAACCGGCAAGATCGGTAGATACGGCAGCTCCGTTGTTTCTTTTAGTAAGCGTAATACCCAGCACCTGGGAGGCACGAACCGCATCCTCACCAAAAGTTTCATAAAAATCACCCACCCTGAACAGCAACAGCGCGTCAGGATATTTAATTTTTATAGCCTGATGCTGTTGCATCATTGGTGTATCGGAATTGTTTTTTGACATTGCGCAAAAATAAGGTTTTGCAAATTGTAGTAACCGGTGATTACACTGTTATGTTTGTGGTGCTCTCTTTAAGGGTTTTGGGTTAAGCACAATCAGATAGGCCACTAAGACACAGAGGAGCACAAAGAATACTTTCTTTGTGCTCCTCTGTGCCTTGGTGTCTTCGTGGCCAACTTTAAACTGCTATTGTTACCTTTGCGGGATGCGAAAACTAAGCATGGACGAGCTACACCGTAAATCGGTGGAAGATTTTAAAAAGTCGGAAAAGCAGCCGGTTGTTATAATACTGGATAACATACGCAGTATGCATAATGTTGGCAGCGTATTTCGTACCGCTGACGCATTTCTATTGGAAGGCATTTACTTATGCGGGTATACTCCCAAACCACCGCACAGGGATATTAATAAAACAGCATTGGGAGCCACCGAAAGCGTGACATGGAAATATTTTTCCGCAACTACTGAGGCCATTCAATTGTTACAGGAAGAAGGTTATAAAGTGTATGCTATAGAACAGGCTGAAGACAGCCTGTTGCTGCAAAACATAGTTTCCATTAACACAGGTAAAATAGCAGTGGTTTTCGGAAATGAAGTTGAAGGAGTGGGGAGCGATGCATTATTGTTGTGTGACGGCGCTATCGAAATACCCCAACTGGGCATGAAACATTCACTGAATATTTCTGTAGCTGCCGGTATTGTTTTATGGGAACTGGTTAGCAGCAGGATCTGGAGGAATTGATAATTATTAATTATATACATTAAAAGCGTGACTACAATCAAGAATTATTTTTCCCTGGTAAAATTTTCTCATACCATTTTTGCCATGCCATTCGCTATGATAGGATTTTTTCTGGGAATTACCTATGCCTCTAAAGATGTAACGCTGCATTTGCACAAGAATGGGCTACTGGCTGATATTGAAGGCAGGTACCAGCATTTGGTTTTATTGGTGCTTGTAATTCTTTGTATGGTGTTCGCACGCAGCGCTGCAATGGCTTTTAACCGCTGGCTCGACAAGCATTTTGATGCCCTTAATCCCCGTACTGCCTTGCGTGAAATACCTGCCGGTATCATTTCCGCTAATAAAGCGTTGTTATTTGTTGTGTTCAATTGCATAGCTTTTGTTATATGCGCAGCATTAATCAATACGCTTTGTTTTTATTTATCTTTTGTTGCGCTTGCCGTTATACTGGGGTATAGTTATACAAAGAGGTTCACTCCCTTGTGTCACTTGATTCTGGGGTTGGGTTTATCTCTTGCCCCGATAGGAGCCTACCTGGCAGTCACCGGTCATTTTGCCTTATTGCCCCTACTTTTTTCCTTAGCCGTTATATGCTGGGTTTCAGGTTTTGACATTATTTATGCCTTGCAGGATATAGATATTGACCGCTCCTTGCACCTGCATTCCGTACCTGCTTGGTTAGGAAAGGAAAGAGCCCTGAAGGTTTCCGAAATAGTTCATTTATTAAGTGCAATATGTGTGGTTGCCGCAGGAATCTATGGAAGGTTTCATATCTGGTATTGGTTTGGCATCGCCATTTTTACCGGAATGCTTATTTACCAGCATTCTATTGTAAAGCCTAACGACCTGAGAAGAGTAAACATTGCATTTATGACAGCAAATGGCATTGCAAGCGTAGTATTTGCGTTGTTCGTGATTACAGACCTGGTACTGAATTAACTTTCAGCTTAAACAATAAAGAATTATACATGCCTCGCATACTTTCAATAGATTATGGACTTAAACGCACTGGAATAGCTGTTACCGATCCTTTTAAAATAATTGCTACCGGATTAACTACTATAGATTCAAAGCTATTGATTGCCTTCCTGAAAAATTATTTTATTCAGGAACCGGTGGAATTAATAATTATAGGCGAACCAAAGAATTTAGACGATTCTGCTACACATGCTACCGCCCTGGTAGCTCAGTGCGTTAAAGAACTTATAAAAAATTTTCCTCTTATACCGGTGTTAAAAGTGGATGAACGCTATACATCAAAAATGGCGGTACAGAGCATGGTACAAAGCGGCATGAAAAAGAAGGATCGAAGGAACAAAGCCCTTGTAGATGAAATTGCCGCAACCATTATTCTACAGGAATACCTGCAACATAACAGTTTGTAATGGTTGTTAACTATGAGCGTTAAGCCGTCAGCAAACAGCAGATCAATAAGAATAGGTATCCTCCTGATCGCCGATAGCAAAGCGGCAATTAATCAATCTATGTTTAAGTTAACAACAGAAAGGAATTATGAAGTACATGAATTAAATTTGCTCACTAAATAGCTACCTGTTTTGCCTAAGAAATAGGTTGAAGTGTTAATTATGATTTTACCAATAGTTGCATACGGTCATCCGGTTCTAAGAAAGGTTGCAGAAGACGTTACACCAGGTTACCCGGAACTTTCAAAACTGATTGAAGATATGTGGGAAACTATGTATCATAGTAATGGGGTAGGACTGGCAGCTCCACAGATTAACAGAAGTGTTCGCATATTTGTAATGGACAGCAGCCAGATTTTTGCCAACATGAAAGAAGACGATGATAAAGAAGCGTATCCTGATGATCCGGGAATAAAGAAGGCTTTTATTAATCCACACATCATTGCCCTTGACGGGGAAGAATGGTGTTATAATGAGGGTTGCCTCAGCATTCCAAAAATAAGGGAAGATGTTTACCGTGCCCAGGAAGTGACACTGGAATATGTGAGTGAGGATTTTGAGCTTCAGCAATTAACCACCAATGGTTTAACGGCAAGGATCATTTTACATGAATATGACCATATTGAAGGGAAACTTTTTATAGATCATTTAAAGCCTTTAAAACGAAAACTTCTTAAAAGAAAACTGGATGATATCTCAAAGGGTAAAATAAAAGTTGATTACCGCATGTTGTTCCCCAAATAATATAACACAGTGGTTTTAGTATAAATGATAGCTCGCCCTAAAGCTCCTTATTTCTTCACATAATTCCTCCATTTTTCAATCACGTTCTGCATATCTTCAGCAAGTTCACTTTCGAAGATTACGGTTTGTTTTGAATCGGGATGCTCAAAGCCGATAATTTTGGCATGAAGCGCCTGGCGTTTGCATAATTCAAAACAATTATTTACAAATTGCTGGTATTTGGAATAAACTGTTCCTTTTACAATCCGGTCACCTCCGTAAGTATCATCATTGAAAAGGGGATGACCGATGTGTTGCATGTGCACCCTGATCTGGTGAGTTCTGCCGGTTTCAAGCCTGCATTCTATCAGGGTTACATACCCAAACCTTTCTAATACTTTATAATGGGTTATGGCTTCCTTTCCGTAATCTCCTTCCGGATAGGCATCAAATAATTTACGCGTTTTTTTATGACGGCCTACATGAGCTATAACCGTACCGGTGTCCTGCTCCATATCTCCCCAAACCAGTGCATGATACCTTCTTATTACGGTATGATCAAAAAATTGCCTGGCTAAAGAAGATACTGACAATGAATTTTTGGCAAGCACCATCAAACCGCTGGTATTTTTATCTATCCTGTGCACCAATCCAAAACGGGGAAGGGTTTCTTCTGAAATTAAATCGCTTTTTCCCAATAGATAATAGGCTACTCCATTGATCAGTGTACCGCTATAATTACCGCAACCCGGATGAACTACCATCCCTGCCGGTTTATTGATGATCATAATGTCATCATCTTCAAAAGTGATGTTTAAAGGAATGTTCTCCGGGATAATTTCTTCTCCCTGAACTTCTTTATCGGAATACACTATGATCTCATCCAGCGGCCTAATCTTGTAGTTAGACTGAACTATTTTCTGGTTTACAAGCACCCGGCCACCTTCAATGGCTTTTTGCACTTTGTTCCTTGTGGCATGTTCAGTGCGGGCAACCAAAAATTTATCTAAACGAACAGCCTCCTGGCCTTTGTCCACTACAATAGTCATCCTTTCAAACAGCTCTTCCGGCTCTTCCGGATTATCCGTTTCGTATTCCGTTGCCGCTGCTTTTATCATGGACACGTTTTGTACAAAAATAGGAAAGTAAACAGGGAATGGAGAAGTCATTATAAAGAAATAAATTTGCCGCTTATGCAAAATGTTTTGCTACGCGACCTGGGAATCATGGATTATTTATCTGCCTGGGATTACCAGGAGTCTTTATTACAGGAAAATGTACGTATCAAACTGGCGTATAATAAGTTGCCAGCCGATGTTTTTCCAAACCGGGCCGCAGAATCCGCAGTGAATGTTCCAACAGTCAATCACCTGCTGTTATTGGAGCATTCGCCGGTATATACATTGGGCAAAAGCGGGTCAGCAGAAAATATTCTGATAACGGAGCGGGAGATGAATGAAAAAGGTATAGACTTTTTTAAAACAAACAGGGGAGGGGATATCACTTTCCACGGTCCTGAACAACTAATAGGCTACCCGATACTCGATTTAGAAAAATTTTATACAGATATTGGCCGGTATCTCAGGGAACTGGAGGAAGTAATCATTCGTACTATTTCAGATTACGGCCTTAAAGGAGAACGTTCTCCAGGAGAAACAGGAGTTTGGTTAGATCCTGGAATCACTGGCAGCGCCCGAAAAATATGTGCAATGGGAGTCAGGTGCAGCCGATGGATCACTATGCATGGTTTTGCCCTGAATGTCAATACCAACCTGGATTATTTTAATTATATTATACCCTGCGGTATTTATAATAAACAAGTTACCTCTTTACAAAAGGAATTGAAGAGCACCATTCCCATGAAGGAAGTAAAACAAAAGTTATCCCGAAACTTCGAATCGGTTTTTAACGTTACACTGCAATCTGAGAGGAAGCTTACTTAAAAGTCTTTAGGCACATAAAATTTGTGCTTTTCCTTTACTTTTCCGTCCTCGTACAATTCAAAAAGAAACCAACCGGAATGAATAAAATTGGTTTTATCCATTATTACCAAAGCGTCACTGATATGTTTTATTTCAAAAATTTCTGTGTGGTCTTCTTCGAAAAATTTTAAAGAATATTTTTTGGAGCCGGCATCACTTAGTGAAATCCTGATATTGCCATCTTTTTCTGTAAATACATATTTAGAGGGCCTGTACACTTCTCTTGCAATAAACGGCCTTATAACAAGGGTATCCGCAGTTTTCATAAACAAGGTATCCCTGGTAGTAAAATTTATAGAATCTCTGAAATGCTTTAAGCCTGATTCGGTAATTGCGCCCAACAGCACTTCCTTGTTTTTAATATAGATGATACGCTCATTGTTTTTTAGCATCTCTTTCTTTAAATCCTTCAAATCTTTTGGTCTTGTAATTACAGAAGGCGCTCCTGAGGATAAATTATTTACAGCATTGTTCTGATTAGTGCTTGTGTCAATTTTGGGGCGCTTTGTAACACTAAAAACATACTTGCCGCTATCCTTCAGAATATACAACCGGTAAAACATGTGATCTGTAGGTGCTTTGCTGTCGACATAACCGTTTTGCGGAATAGTAGGATCGGGAACCGTAAGAATTGTCTTGAAATTCTTAAGACTATCAAAAGAACGTTGAATACTCAGTTGCCTGACGGTGTTGCCAAAAGGATTGGTCCAGCTTACAACGATCCGGTCATTACCTCTGTTTATAACTGAAAAATTAGGAAGGGTATCTTGTGCGGCAGCGAAATAAGATAAAAATAGCAATGCGATTGATACACAGAAGGACCGGGACATTAATGATAACTTAAGCAACTTTAATTAAGAGTAATTTTTACGGTGCAAAGATAATAGTGAAGCTTATCCAAAATACAGTAACAACCTGAGTACTAAAAAAAATCAAAATAATAATGTTCCTTCCGGTAATGATGCATTTCCTTGCAGGCCTCCACTATGAATTACAAGGATTTTACTGCCCTTGGGAAAATAGTTTTTTGATACAAGCTCTGAAAAAGCAAAAAACAGCTTTCCTGTATATACAAAATCTGTAGGGATGCCGGTCTGCAAATAAAAAATATTCATGAACTGAATCAATTCAGTGGTTTTTTTTGCGTAGCCGCCAAAGTGGTAATCGTAAATGATCTTCAGGTTATTCTTTTGCAGGCTGTTGCCTGTAATTTGTTCCGGCATAAATTTAAATCCTTTAAGTACCGGAACCCCAATAACTTCCTGCTCCGGTAAGGATGAATGCAATAGTCCGGTATACATTGTACCGGTGCCCATACAACACATAATGTGAGAATAGCTTTGTGTTTCAACTAAATTTAAAATTTCTTTACTTCCTTTAATGCCTGGCAAACCAGCACCTCCTTCCGGAATGAAATAGAGCCTGCCAAATCTTTCTTCAAGATCTTTTTTAAAGCTGTTGTCATTTTTCATTGAATATAATGGACGGCTTATGAATTCAAGCGTCATACCCTGCTCATTTGCATCGAGTAATGTTTGAGATAAGTTTAAAGGTCTTTCCCCGCGAATTACGCCTATCGAACGATAGCCGTATAACCTGGAAATATATGCAGTTGCAATAATGTGATTTGACCAGGCACCACCGAAAGTAATAATAGTATTAAATTGTTTTTCCCTGGCATCCTGCAGGTAATACTTGAGTTTAAACCATTTATTACCTGAAATAACCGGGTGAATTTTGTCAAGTCTTAAAATATCCACTTTTAAATCTCTAATTGAAAATTCAGGAAATTCCAATGATTGCAGCGCTGCATTACGATGATCCATTAAATGGTTATTATCACTCATAAGGAAACAATATAACAACTGCTAACCATCATATTTAAATTTATCTGAAGCTTGTATCCGATTTTAACGTGTAATCAGATACTGTGAAATAAGGTGTTAAAAAATTAATCATTTTGAAAGATTCCTTTTTTCTAATTTCGTGCCAACAAAAAATTAAGCATGCAACCAACTTTATTGATTTTAGCAGCAGGAATGGCATCCCGATATGGTAGTATGAAACAAATACAATCATTTGGACCAAGCGGTGAAACGATCATGGATTATTCTATTTACGACGCTATGAGGTCAGGCTTTAAAAAAGTTGTTTTTATTATCCGTAAAGATTTTGCGGAGGATTTTAAAGCGATTTTTGAACCCAAGCTCAAAGGTAAAATGGAAACTGACTATGTATACCAGGATCTTCATTCATATGTAGGCGATTTTCAGGTGCCGGAAGAAAGAAAAAAACCCTGGGGAACAGCCCATGCGGTACTTTGCGCCAAAGATGCCGTAAAAGAACCATTTGCTGTAATTAACGCCGATGATTTTTATGGAAAGGATGCTTTTGAAAAAGCCTATCATTTCTTAACAGCAGAAAGCAATGCAGCTACTCATTCCATTATCGGATACGACTTGTCTAAAACTTTATCGGAAAATGGAACGGTTAGCCGTGGAGTTTGTCAGGTTGATTCAAACGGCAACCTGGTTTCCATAGCGGAAAGAACCAAGATTTACAGGGAAGAAGGTAAAATTGTGTATGAAGAAAATGGTGAAAAGATTGGAGTGCCTGATACATCTCCCGTATCTATGAATTTTTGGTGTTTTGACCCGTCTGTTTTTGAATTTATCGAAACGCTGTTCAAAAATTTCCTGGCAAAACAAGCTACAGATCCGAAAGCTGAATTTTTTATACCTATTATCGGGGATGCTTTTATCAGCCAGCATAAGGGTGTTATAAAGGTAATACCAACATCAGCGCAATGGTTTGGGGTAACTTATAAAGAAGACGCACCGGGTGTTAAGCAAAGTCTTGATAATCTAGTAGATTCCGGAGAATATCCGGAAAAGCTTTGGGATTAATTAGGATAAACTATTTTTTAACGCAGGAGAGCACAGCGTGCGGAGACGCAAAGGGCGCAGAGGAAATTTCTCTGCGCCCTTTGCGTCTCCGCACGCTGTGCTCTCTGCGTTAAAAAACACTACGTTTCAAATATATTTTTTCAATTCTAATAAATTTTTACCATAAATACGTAATCCTGAATTTTTTTTATCTGCTGAACCCTGTCTATTCCTTTAAGGCTGGTGCCTGAAACAACTTTAAGATTTTGGTAAGAAGTATCTTGTCTAAGTTCTTCAAGAATACTGTAAATATTCTTTGTTTTAACAGCGAAAACAACCCCTTCTGCCTGCACCTGGCGGGTGCTTAAAATGCCAACTACTTCACCACTTTTATTAATAACCGGGCCACCACTATTACCCGGATTTGCTGCTACTGCAATCTGGCATGCAAGTGTATCACCGTTAAAGCCGGTTTTAGCACTCATGTAACCTTCGCCATATACAATTTCATCACGCGGATAACCCATAGTGAATATTTCTTCTCCTAAGTCGGCACCGGATTTTTTAAATCCGTAAGGTAATGAAGCCAGCGCTTTGAAATCAGCATCCTGAATTTTAAGGATGGCAAGGTCTCTTACTGGGTCAATCTTAATTATTACCGCTCTAAATTCCTGTCCCTTACTGTTTTGAACCACAACATTGTTGTAATTACCGATTACATGCGCATTGGTAACAAGATACCCTTTTGCATCAATTAAAAAACTTGTTCCGCCAGACTGTACACTTACATCGGTAGGAATTTTAGGAGCGCTTTCTTTAATTATGATCTGGTCAGTTAAAGCGTTTTGCTTTTTTTCGAGATTGTTTACTTTCCGGCTTAGCTGTTCAACATATGCTTTGTTAGCCCTGGGAGTATAATAGGCTATAAGTCCACTAATACCTAAAGCTGTTAAACCTGCAATTGAAGCGGCAACAGCAATATCCCTGCTGTACCTTCTCATTAAATCAACAATTTTTACACGGGGTTTTATTGGTTGTATTTCCCCGGAATCCATAAAATTATTATGGATCTCGCTAAGGGTGGCTTTGAAGTTTTTTCGCTCTCCAAATTCTTCCATTTGATGTAATAAGATAGTATATTCTACTACCATCTGGTCTAACTCGGGGTTGTTTTTGCGCTCTTCTTCGAAAGCCGCTAATTCTCCGGCATCCATTCTCACCTGAACATATCTTTCTATAGTTTCAAGTATTTGCAAATCTTTTATCACAATGATTCGTTTTTAAATTTGGAAAAGAATAGTTTTTTTAAGCGCATCAGGCATTTATACTTTTGATTTTTTGCATTGTCTGCATTAGTATAGCCAAAAGATCCTGCGATTTCAACCATGGTTTTTTTTTGCATATAATAAGCTTCAAGCAGGGTTTTACAAGGTTCGCCTAAATTCATTAATGCTTTATCCATAACATGAAACTCAGCACTTCGTTGTTCATAAACTTCCACTTCTTCTTCAACGTTGACAAGTTCACCCAAATTTTCCACCTTACCCCCATATTTTTTAAGATGTTGTAAGCGCTTAAGCCACAGACGCCGGGCAACGGAATATAAATAAGTTTTGATCTGGCAGTTTAATATAAAGGTGTCGGATTTGGAATTTTCAAAAAGCACTATCATAGCTTCCTGAAAAATATCCCTGGCATCGTCTATGGATCCGTTATTATTAATTACCATAGACTGAATCATGTTATAATTATCCTTATAAATGGTTTCAGCGGCCTTCTTATCATTTTTGGCTAATCCCTGAAGTAATTTTTTTTCTGATTGATCTATTATCACAATTCCGGATTTAATACTCAAAATAACGAATAGTAACCCAAAATAGAAGCAATAGCCATTTCAGCATATGGGGTTACCTTTTTTAATATGTGGTATAAATGTTAATTGGATGATTAAACAAATAAAAGATTAATTGAAGAAGGTCTTATTGGTAGTGGCTTTGGGCGGATTTGTAGCTTGTAACAACAATACAACAAGTATAGGAAAAGAGGTTGATTCTTTAAATAAAGCCACTGTAGATTCTTTAAAAAATGCTTCAGACAGTGTCAGGAATGTAATAGATTCAACAAGAATAAAATTGTAATTTTTTCATATGGCAAGCAATCGTTAAGGGCCGTCCTGTTCTCAGGATGGCTTTTTTATGACAAGATTTACTTTTTTCCTATTTGAAATAATTTAATGGGTTACGTTTTTAAACTTTCTGTATTAACGGTACAAATTCATAACACTAAAAAAATTTAACATGAAAAAATTCTTAGTAATCTTAGCGATTGGTGCTTTTGCTGCTTGTAATGATAGCGCTACAACTGATACTACAACAAGTGATTCAAGTTCAAAAATGTCAACAGATACTATGTCAGCTCCGATGGCTACTCCGGATACCATGTCAAAAATGTCAACTGACACCATGTCAAAAATGTCAACTGATACTTCTAAACCTAAATAGGCTTTATATATTATCAAAGAAAAAGCCATCCCAAAAGGATGGCTTTTTCTTTGATATGAGCTTTAATAACAAGTGAATCTTAATCTTTATAATCCCATTTTCTTCTTCAGATTTTCATCAATTGCGTCTAAAAATTCCTCTGTGTAGAGATAATCTTTTCCATGCTCTACGTTATTACCATGTATGCAAACCGCAAGATCCTTCGTCATTTTACCACTTTCAACCGTTTCTATGCATACCTCTTCCAATGCTGTGCAAAAGTCAGTCAATTCCTGGTTGCCATCTAATTTTCCCCGAAAAGCCAGCCCTCTTGTCCAGGCAAAAATGGATGCTATAGGGTTGGTTGAAGTTGGCTTGCCGGCCTGATGATCCCGGTAGTGCCGCGTTACAGTGCCATGAGCTGCTTCCGCTTCCATAATTGTGCCATCTGGTGTAATCAATACTGAGGTCATAAGACCAAGAGAGCCGAAACCTTGCGCAACAGTATCACTTTGAACATCACCGTCATAATTCTTACATGCCCAAACAAAATTCCCGTTCCATTTTAAAGCACTTGCTACCATATCATCTATAAGGCGGTGCTCATAAACAATACCGGCAGCCTTAAATGCCGACTGAAATTCATTTACATAAATTTCCTCGAAAATATCTTTAAATCTACCGTCATACTTTTTTAAAATAGTATTTTTAGTTGACAGGTATAAAGGCCATTTTTTACTTAATGCCATATTAAAGCAGCTTCTTGCAAAACCGCTGATACTTTCATCTGTATTATACATACTTAGAGCAACACCATCACCTTTAAAATTAAATACTTCAAATACCTGTGGTTCGCCACCATCTTCGGGTGTAAAAGTCATGGTTAATTTCCCTTTTCCTTTAATAACGGTATCAGTTGCACGATATTGATCTCCAAAAGCATGACGGCCAACTATAATCGGTGAAGTCCAATTCGTAACCAATCTTGGAACATTTTGCATTACAATGGGCTCTCTGAACACGGTGCCATCCAGTATATTACGAATGGTGCCATTAGGACTTTTCCACATCTGTTTCAGGTTGAATTCTTTTACCCTTGCTTCATCAGGTGTAATGGTAGCGCATTTAATTCCTACTCCAAATTGTTTAATGGCATTTGCAGCATCAACAGTAACCTGGTCATTTGTTTGATCCCGGTACTCAATCCCAAGATCAAAATATTTGATATCCGCTTCCACATAAGGAAGAATAAGCTTATCTTTTATAAATTTCCAGATGATGCGGGTCATTTCGTCACCATCCAATTCCACTATTGGTTTTGAAACGCTGATTTTCTTTGCCATATATATTATTTTTGTCTTTCAAAAGTGAGCAAACCTACGCGAAATCGATGAATTCTCAAATAGGAAATCAATACTTATAACTGCAGTTTGAATAGTTTGGTTAATTTTTTGCAAATAAATTATACACATCAGTTCCTTATATATATATTGCAATATGCTCGATGCTGTGTATAAATATTTGGTTAAATTTGTAGATCTTTCACATGAGGAATTTGATCATTTAAGCAAATTTGTTGAAGTTCGTCATTTAAACAAGAAAGTTCGTTTGGTTAACATCGGAGAAAAAGAAAAATACATAAATTTCCTGATCAAAGGATTGGTAAGAAAATTCTTTTACCGGCAAAAAGAAGAAGTAATTACCCAAATTGCGAAAGAAGGAGAACTGATTTGTTCTTCAGTATCATTTCTTTCCGGCCTTGAATCCGATTATGTAGTGGAAACGATTGAACCTACAACGGTATTATCCATTTCTACTGAAAACATTGAAAAAATATATTCCTTAGGCGATAAAATGGAAAGGTTAGGCAGGTTAATAATCATTGATTGGCTGTTACAAAAAGAGTACTGGGAAAGTGAGCGCATCAAACAGGGCCCGAAAGAACGATTTTTAAATTTTATCAGTAGTAATCCGGATCTGCTTATTCGTGTGCCTCAAAAATACCTTGCTTCTTACCTTAATATCAAGCCTGAAACTTTCAGCCGGTATAAACACCTGTTGCAAAGGCCATCCGGTCAATATCAAAAAAACATTCAAACAATGACCCATCACTAACCCGGTGAACAATTTTGCTTATAATAAGAACTATAATAAATACATGGAGAAAATTCATGCATATTTCAATAGATTTCTTACATTAACCAATGAAGAGTTTGAACAGTTGATGCCATATTTTGAAATGAGAGAGTTTGCTAAAAAGCAACAGGTTGTAAAGCTGGGAGAGGTGGATGAATATTTTAATATCATTTTAAAAGGCCTTGTTCGAAAATACACAGTAGTTGGCAAAAAAGATGTCACTTTACAGCTTTCCATTGAGGGACAAATGATTCACTCAGAAATATCTTTTAACACACAAACGCCCTCTGATATTATTGTTGAAGCAATTGAGCCGACGTTGTTTCTATCTATGAGCTATAAAAGTCTGCAGGAAGTTTACAATCAGTACCCAAAAATTGAAAAATTGGGAAGGCTGATAATCACGTATATGTTTATTAAAAAAGACTTTCGTGATTTTTCTCAGCTTAAAAAAACAACACGCCAGCGTTTTGTAGATTATATGAAATCTCATCCTGACATGCTTCAACGTGTTCCCCAAAAATACATCGCTTCGTATTTAAATATAAAGCCCGAAACCTTCAGCAGGTTGAAGCATTTAATGAAACAAAAGCTATAAAGTTTAAAGTTTAATTGAATTGATATGGTTCATTCAACTATAAGAATTATAAATTCTTAATTGAACCAAATTGATTGAACATTGATTACTGACTATGAATATTATCGCAACTTAATAACTTACCAAATTGAATAATACTCAAGTTATGAGCTATGAACAATCAATACCGGTATTTTTAACTCATGACGTACCTGATTTATGGTAGCACCATATATCCAGTCTTTCACTCCTGCGTGTCCATGAGCGCCCATTACCAGCAAATCTGCCTGTACATCTTTAACAATCTGAACAATTTCTTCTTTCCTGCCATGGTAACCGAGTCGCCCTGTTACATTATACCCCCTGCCTGCCAACTGTTTAACATAAAAATCCAGTTGTTCCTCATCCTTTCTTGTTTCAAGGTCATCTGTTACATGACCCATTACCCGTGCCGTGGCACTTTCTACAACGTGAATTAATACAAAGGAAGTTTTTTGTTTTCCCTGTCCTAAGGCAAAAGAAATAAGTTTTTGATCAAGAGCACTAAAGTCCAATGCTACTGCCACACGATTGAATTCGGGTGTTGCCAGATTATCAAGGCTTTTTACTTCAGGATGTATAGCTATATGTTTAATATTCTTTATTTTTTGAAGCCATGGATAAATGATTACAATTATCAGGAGGGTAAGCAGGGTAAGTCCCCCTATGACAATCAGGATTTTCCAGTAAACAGCATGAGGTGTAAACATGAAATCGGTTATTGAGCCGCTAACCATCTTTAGGTTTAAAAATACCAGAATGGCGGTAACTATCCACGAAAGAACTTTTGTAACCGGATTTATGGCAAACGATAACATCTTGCTTTTATCACTAACAAAATGAATAAGCGGAATAATAGCAAAGCCCAGTTGGAGGCTTAATATAACCTGACTTAAAATAAGGAGTGCATCTATTTTTTCATCACCATATAAAACAATCACCGCTACCGCGGGAGTAATAGCCAGCAATCGCGTAAGCAATCTTCTCAGCCAGGGATTAATGCGGAGTCTCAGGTATCCTTCCATGATGATTTGCCCGGCCAGCGTGCCTGTAATAGTGGAGCTTTGTCCGGCAGCAATCAAAGCAATTGCAAAAAGAACCGGTGCTACGCTGGTTCCTAATAATGGCGCCAGCAACCTATGTGCATCTTTTATCTCGGCTATTTCTGTTCTGCCGCTTTTAAAAAATACAGAGGCGGCGAGTACAAGAATGGCAGCGTTCACAAAAAAAGCAAGGTTTAAAGCTATTGTACTGTCAAGAAAAT
>CAXSIE010000006.1:26565-31045 GCA_964237295.1 uncultured Flavihumibacter sp.
GTCTTTCTCGCCGCCCTTGCGCACCATTTCCACAACGCCGGCATGCCGGATTCCGGCTTCATCCCTCTTTATTTTTCTTGTTTGCACCAGGGCGGAATGCAAATACAAATTATGCGGCATAACAGTAGCGCCAATGATACCGATAGCAATATAAAGAGCCTCGCTATTTGGAATATAAGGAACCAGTCCTGTTGCTACTTCGCGCAAATCGGGCTTTGCGAATATCATTTCAGCCAGAAAAGACAGGCCAATAACAGCAACAAGGCAAATAATAAAAGCTTCCATTTTACGCATGCCCAGTCGCTGCAGTAATAATAATAGAAGGGTATCCAAAACAGTAATGAGTACACCATACAATAACGGTATTCCTGTTAAAAGATGTATACCAATGGCCATTCCCAACACTTCGGCAAGGTCGGTTGCTGCTATGGCAATTTCTGCCAGTATGTATAGGGCGAAATTGATATACCTGGGGTACACTTCCCGATTAGCCTGGGCAAGGTCTCTTCCCCTTACGATGCCTAATCTTGCTGCCAAACTTTGCAATAGCAAGGCCATAAGATTGCTCATGAGCAGCACCCAGATCAGCGTATAACCAAACTTACTACCCCCCGCAAGATCAGTTGCCCAGTTACCCGGGTCCATGTATCCAACGCTTACAAGGTAAGCAGGACCAAAAAAGGCTAGTATTTTTTTTAATTTACCCGCGTTCCTGGTAGTGTCAACACTGCCATGTACCTCACTTAGTGATTCGTCTTTAAAAATTGTGTTCATAATGTAAAGAAGACTTTTGCTTATGATTAAAAACAAGCATTTTTTTGATCATATAATTGGTTTTACCGGTTGTGTTTCTCAACAGCAGGTTCATCATATTTAACAAAGAGATTTTTTGCCAGGTGTTCACTGATGGTAAAAGCAGGTTGATTGCGCAATTTTATTTCCATGGAATTGTCGTAACTGAATTTTTTTTTCACTTCCAGTTTTGTTCCAATGCGAATATTTTTATGATTAAGCAATTCCATGATCTCTGATGTCTGGTCGCCAATATTACTCACCGTACAGATAGAATTTACCGATATGTCTGCCAGGTTTACCTGTTTACTTACAGGTATCCTGCCTTGTACATCCGGTATTGGATCTCCGTGTGGATCTGTTTGCGGAAAGTCAAGAAATTCTTCTAATCTGTCTATGAGCTTTTTACTGGTAATATGTTCCAGTTCCTCCGCTATTTCATGAACCTCCTCCCAGCCAAAACCCAGTTTCTGTACCAGGAAGTATTCCCATAACCGATGTTTACGTATAATTAAAATAGCTACCTTTCTTCCTTCGATGGTAAGCTTTACACCCTTATACTTTTCGTAATGCAATAATTTCTGCGCTTTCAATTTCTTTAGCATATCTGTTACTGAAGCGGCTTTTGTAAGCAGCGCCTGTGCAAGAGCATTGGTACTGACGCTTGATTGCTCCTGCTGCAAATGAAAAATTGCTTTTAGATAATTTTCTTTACTTGCTGAATACTTCATTATGAATAGGTGGCATTTTCAGTTAAAAAAGAAAAAATAAGATTTTAATAAGCCTAAATTTATATTTAGGTAAGCCTAAATATAGCAATTAGTAACGAATTTAAAAGTGATAAGTTGATAACTTAATTTTATTTTTACTTTATTTAAAGGAGGAAGATGACTTATGAAGAAAACTTTAAGCTTTTTTTTGTTGCTTTTTTTAATGATTGGATGCAAAAACAAAAAAACAAAGCTGGCAGATAATGATACTGTTGAGATTACTGATTTTGTTGAATTCTTTCCTGAAATAAAACTGCCATTTCAGATAGATGATAGTGTATTCACCAGGAAAGAGACTGATTCCTCAACAATAGGTTACAAAATTTTTACTCAATTTATATCAGATAGTGTGTTAACAAGGCAATTCGGACAAGATTCCAGAATTAAAATTTATCCGTTAGGCAGGGTAGCTATAAAAAATTTTGAAACGTACTTTTTTTTAAAAGCAGTAAGTTCCTCTAAGAAAGCGGTTTTTGTTATCGCTTTGAATAGTGAGAATAAATTCATTGCAGGAATGCCTTTAGTGATGGCGGATAAAGATCCTGCTACTTTACAAACGGGTGTGATGGATAAAAAATACACGGTAACCCAAATGATACAAAAGAAAAAACCAGACGGAGAATTTACTGAAATTAAGTATGTATATATATTAAATGCTGAAGCCAGGAACTTTAGTTTGATAATGACAGATCAGGGTATTGCAGAACAGGAAAGGGAAATTATAAATCCTATTGATACGTTATCCCGCAAAAATAAATTTTCAGGCGATTATATTAAAGACAAACGTAATTACGTTTCCATACGTGATGGAGAGAAACCATCTGATATATTATTTTTTATTCATTTTGAAAAAGATAACGGTGAATGTGTTGGTGAGTTAAAAGGTGAAGCGGTTATGCATGGCATAAAATCTGCACTATATCGTGCTGTTGGCAACCCATGCGTGCTTGAGTTTACCCTTAGTGGCGGTACGGTATCTTTGAAAGAACAGCAGGCTTGCGGTTCTTACAGGGATATCAAATGTTTTTTTGACGGTTCTTTTATAAAAAAGAAAGAACCAAAAATAAAAGTAATGTTAAGAAAAAAAAGGTAGCCGGTACCCGATAGCCCTTTTATATAATAACATCTACTTGGCGAATGCAAACCATATCAACTTTATCAACTATATTGCCCCCTTCAATTTTTAACAAAAGCAACTAAAAAACATGAGTTTTAGAAATTTCAAAATTCCTTATCCTACAGATGACCGTTATTCAAAAAAGGTAGCTTATTTTTCAATGGAATTTGCAGTTCATCAGCCTTTGAAAATATACAGTGGCGGTTTGGGTTTTTTGTCAGGTTCACATTTGCGTAGTGCTTATGAATTGAGGCAGAATATGATTGGCATTGGTATATTGTGGAAGTATGGGTATTATGACCAGGCACGAAACCAGGATCAAACGCTACAGGTCACCTGGATGGAAAAACAATATAGTTTTCTGGAGGATACAGGGATAAAGTTTCAGATTAATATTCATGAACATGCAGTATGGGTAAAAGTGTATTACCTCAACCCGGAAACCTTTAAGAGTGCACCTTTGTTTTTACTTAGTACCGATTTACCTGAAAATGATTATGTATCTCAAACGATAACACATCGTTTATATGATGCCAATGTTGCTACTAAGGTTGCCCAATTTATTCTGCTGGGAGTAGGAGGTGCAAAGTTATTGGATGAAATGGGTTATTCACCTGAAGTGTACCATTTGAATGAAGCGCATGCCATCAGCGCAGCTTTCTATTTATATAGAAAATTTGGAAACATAGAAGAAGTTAAGAAACGGCTTGTATTTACCACCCATACGCCGGAAGAAGCCGGTAATGAAAAGCATGATATTTATTTATGTCATAAGATGAGCTACTTCTGTGGTTTATCTTTAGATGAGGTCAGGCATATTACCGGCATAACGGATGATCAGTTCAATCACTCGCTGGTAGCGCTGCGTTTTGCAAGGCTGGCTAATGGCGTTTCGCAATTACATGGAAATGTATCAAGGGCTATGTGGAGCAGGTATGATAGTATATGTCCGATTATTTCTATTACCAATGCGCAAAATTGGAGATACTGGGCAGATAAGCAATTGTATAGAAGCATGGAGGAACAGAATGATCATGCATGGGATGATCGCAAAAAGCACCTTAAGAAAAGGGCTTTTGAAATTGTAGTAGACCAGACCGGAAAATTGTTTGATGCTAATATATTTACTATCGTTTGGGCAAGGCGATTTGCAGGTTACAAACGCGCTGAATTGATAACCAGGGATGTTGAGCGTTTTAATAAATTAACCAATAGCACGAAGTATCCGGTACAATTTATATGGGCTGGTAAACCTTATCCCATGGATTACCCTGCGATTAATGATTTTAACCACCTTGTTCATTTAAGCAAAGGATATAAGAACGTTGCAGTAGTTATCGGATATGAAATGTCTTTATCCAAACGATTAAAGCAGGGAGCTGATTGCTGGCTAAATAACCCTAGGGTACCCAGAGAAGCATCCGGTACAAGCGGCATGACTGCTGCCATGAACGGTGCAGTAAATTTTTCTACTGATGATGGATGGATCCCTGAATTTATTAACCAGGGTAATAATGGATTTGTTGTTCCACAGGTAGATTATGCCAATCTGCATATTCAACAGCAGGATGAATATGATCTTAATAAAATGTATGAAATGCTGGAAGACCAGATACTTCCTTTGTATTATGATAACTATGAAACCTGGAGGCAGATCTCAAAAAACGGTATGAGAGATGTTCGTTTTCAGTTTGATTCCAACAGGATGGCTCATGAATATTATGAAATGATGTATAAGTAGGTATGGGGTATGAGGTATGAGGTATTGCCTTATAAATTTTTAAAAAAGAATGATTCGTAT
>CAXSIE010000007.1:0-17471 GCA_964237295.1 uncultured Flavihumibacter sp.
TCTTTCATCCTGATTTCGCTTTTTTAAGTGACAAGCTATTTCAGGACGAGACAGGTAGCGTACGCTCGAAATTGTTTGTTTTCTTTGCCTTTACTTGCCTTTCAAATAGTCTGCTTTCTATTTGAATACCCAGCACGTTGCGGCTGATGCCGTGTTCCAGCGTGTAAAGCATATACCAGAAACGCTCACCCTGGTTTTGGATTTTATCACTTAGAACCATATGATGCGACCAGCTTACTCTGGATACAATAGATTGCAAAAAATGTTCTTCCTGTAATTGCGCAGCAACCTGCTGCGCAATTACATCTTGATCATTACCAATGTCTAATAGTTTTACTATCGCTTGTTGAGATATAAATTTCATGCCTTTTAGCTCCCGTTCCAGACGAATGAACTGTTGCAATACTGATATGGGATAGGCTTCTGCAAATTGCTTCATGTACAAAAGGTTTCTTGATGAAAATCCTTTTAATTGCGGAAATTCTTTCTTTAAGTCAATTGATAATTTATTAATGATTTTTGCGCCCCAACCTTCTACCTGCTGGTTTTGAAGAATATAATGACCCATTTGCCAGTAAAGCAATAACATTTGTGAATTAGCAGCCATAACAGCTTTAAGCTGTGCTGATCGGACTTTGCTTTTTACTTCAGCTAAGAGGGCTTTATAATCTTGATGAGGCATTTCAAATGTTTAGAGATCAAATTTTAATTACGGTATATTTAGAGAGCACATCGCAATTTAATCAATAAAGTATGCAAGAAGTAAATTGGAAGGAACTTGAAAGGGGACTTAGGAAATACCTGAAAATCATGGAAAACTTTAAAAGTTCAGATGTATCTCTCGATCCTGAGTTTCAAAGGAATTTTAAAGGGTTCTATCGGGTACGAAGAGGTAAGGAATTTTGTTCAAGATATTTTTCAATTCTTCAAGATAACAAGAACAATTCCGATATTACATTTGAGATGGTTTTACGCGAACTGATGCCTTTAGGCAAGTTAAAAGCGTCCTTTTCAAGTAAGTTGCTTGCAACAATAAATCCCGAATTACCTATATGGGATTCGGTAGTTTTAAAAAATATTGAACATGAATTCTCGGGCATTCAAAAGGAAAGTAATCGCTTAAACATTGCTGTTTACAGATATAATTGCATTTTAAAATGGTATAAGAATAAGATAAATTCAGACAAAGGGAAAGAGATGATATCTGCTTTCAATGCTAAACATGCCAACAACCAGTTAACGGATACCAAGAAAATAGATTTAATGTTGTGGCAAACGAGAGCGTAGAGTAATATTACAAGTGTAAGTCTTAGCTTTGTTCCAAGCGTTCAAAGTCCAACTTTCCATGAGTAATTCATGAGTTTCCATAAATAAGGCTATTTAACAAGTTGATAATCATTAGCAAAGAGATCCGGTTCGAATCCCTCTCTCTCCGCTGAGAATCATTGATTGAAGTTAGCCTGCAAAACCCAGTGTTTTCAGGCTTTTTTGTTTTCAGACTTACCCTTAAAAAATGAGTACAAGAGCCAGGTTAGAATATTAGGCTTGTTTGCATTTTTCGAGTTGTGCCAGATGGCTTCCTTCATGAGTAGCAGCAATGGTATGCAGCTTAGGTAAAAAATCATTGTAATAGAAAGGGGTATAATGCGTCATCATCAGAATAAAGAAAATTATAACTCCAAAAATTGGAAACATGGTTAGAGACGATGAAATAGCATTACTTCTAAAAACGCTTATGGGCAGGCTGATCAGGCAACCTAAACCAAAAATCAGGATAAAATGAATCAATCCATACTGATACCAGAAGTAGCCTTTTTAAGGGTGGCCTGAGCACTGCAACCTGAGTATCGTTGTTGCTCATTGTGCTGAATGGTTACAAATAATCGTTCAATGTTTTCATACTGCAAAGGCAGCTCAAAGGTTATCAGCGGAATCATGCGCCTCATTATCTTTTTCATATCTTAATTCTCTTACCTCTAAATTACTTATTTTGGTGATATTGTGGAACCGGTAACAGGAGAGTAAAACTGCGGGATAGTAAACAAAACAGTTTATAAGTAAACAATGAGCATCGAAAGAGCCAGGCAATTAATCACACAAGAGGAAAGCATCCGCCTTAAATTCAAGGAGGCTGCCAATGCTTTGCCAGGTAACCTTTTCGAAACCATTTGTGCCATGCTCAACAGGTATGGTGGCGATATCATTTTAGGTGTCAGTGATAACAATGTACTTCAAGGCTTAGATACGGCGGTGGTACCAACCATGGTCACCAACCTGGTTAATCTTTCCAACAATCCGCAAAAGCTCGATCCGCCATTTATTCTTTTTCCGCAAACCTATACCATAAATGGTAAAACCATCATTCATATACAAGTGCCTGGGGATGATTCTTTATTGCGCAATCCACTACGCTTTTGATCCCAACATGAACAGAAAACCGTCTTACATAAACTTCAATAACGCGGCATATCCCTGGAAGCCTGACATAGATTACCGGAAACATCCTGAATTATATCGGGTTGGAAAAGGCGAACAAGGCGTTTTAATATGCGAGCCCTATAAATCAGAAATAGTCCGGTTCTGGCGTTTCAAGACGGAAGAGATCGCCAGGAAAAGTAGCGAAGCAATTTACAAGCAATTTTTAAGCTATATAGTACAAGATGAATTTGTAGGCGCTGATATGGCCCGGAAGTTTTTGCAGATGGGATACACCCGTGCACGGCGTTATGCTAACTACAAAGGCGGTAAAAAATACGATAAGGATAACGATTACAAACAATTTGATATTGGCACCGGCGAAAGTGAAAAGGCAAAAGCCGCTTTGGTATTTTATGAGAAATGGAAACTTGCAGAAGCAAATGCAGCTTACAAGACCGCCAAGATTAATTGGAAAAGAGAAAAGGGCTGATACTATCGGCATGGTCACCGGCCCTATTGCAAACAAGAAAGAGGAGATTGAAGATTTTTTATAATCTTTCCAAATTGCACCTTAAGCAATTCTTTTATATATGGCCGGGTATGCAATAATGCGTCCGGCCTGATTCCTGACGCACTGCGTCTTATCCTTTTTATCTTTAAAATAGTTTCTGGTTGCCTTGTTTATTTTAAACACCAGATAAAGGAGAAACAACAGTGTTGGAAGGGCTATCAATAAAACAAGAGTTGTTTAATTGATAGCTATATTAGAAAAAAAGCCTTTGTCTTTGTCTGTTTGAGCACTTAACAGGCCGGGACTGAACAAAAATAAAAGCAACACTACCCGATTGAGGTGCTTTTTACTAATTGATGAAATACGGAGCAGTTTATTATCTGATTACCGGCTCTATTTCAGTAACACTAATTGTCCGGTATGGTAAGCCAGGTGGGTTGTTCTTGTAATGATGATATTTAATTTATTGCGATGTGGTTCTTTAAGAAAGTCTTCAGCAGAAACAGCAGTATGTTTTTCAAACCAATCGGCTGATTGTAATCCTTCAAATTTTTGCTTTAACACCTCACATTGTTTAGTCCAGTAAGTTTTCAATTCTTTTGCAGAAGGAATTTGTGTAAATGTTTTATCAGGAGATTTAAGAAAAGGCTCATACAATTCGGGATATAATTTATCTCCCATATCTAATAGTACCAGCATATCGTCATGCACAGCAATAAGATGCCCTAATAAATATACTCCCCTGTTTTTACCTGGTGCGATTTCTTTTTGCAATTGTTCATGAGTTAGTGCATTTAGGAGCGTATCCCAATTTTTTATTGATGCATACCACCTGTCAAAATTCATTTTAACCATTGTTTCATTTGTTGTCATTGTTGTGTGATTTTTATTTTAAAAATTTGTGTTACAAATGTATTGTCTAAATATTATCCGCGAGGGGTGCAAAATGGACTTTGTAGTGGGTTGTTTTGGACAATAATAATTTCTACCTTTATCAAAAGAGTAATCAATGAAACATCTTACGATAATAGTTCCTGCATTTTTAGCTCTTTGCAATGACTTGTTTTAATGTAGCGTTTCGGAGGCCATGTGAATTCAAAGAACAATGTAACGTCGGTTCTGTAAAGTCATAGATGTTTAAATATTTCCTATATGTCATATTCCGGGCGATGCACAAGGTGATTGTATCCGGTCTTTATTGTAAGAGGGACTGTTCAACATATTAAAGAAATAGCTTTCCGCTGGATCATAATTTGCATAGGCTTTGTTGCATGAAAAATTAAAAGGATATAGGGGTTAATTTCGAAGTATACTAAATTACAAACCAACCACCTACACCTGGAATTCACCTGCTTTAATGAAGCATATAGCTATTTTAATTAAGAGCCATATGCTTCTTGTTTTTGTATCTATAATTAGTAGCATGATCGGTTAAGAAAAATGGCATCTCTTAACGGTGCTGCAATTTTATCTGATCAAGCAAGCAATATGAATGGTTGCCAGTCACAATAAAATCCGGTTTTAGGTTTGTCACAAAGTTTTCAGGAAGTACGCAACGCACAGAAGCGGTAAACGTTTTTCCGCCACTAAATTTCAACACTAACGTTATACTTTCGTGATACTTAAATGAGGGGATTACTGTTGTTTTGTAAAAGTAAAATTACGAAAATGATTATAAAAAAATCCTTCATTAAAAGTTCACTTGTTAGTAGTTGCCACGCAGTTTGTTTTTTCCTGCTTGTCGCGGCGTTCATGGTAAGTTCCTGTAATAAACATGACACTCCCAAGCCGGTTCAGAAAGAGCCGGTCATTTATGTAGAATCCAATGATTTTCATGATAACAAAAATGCTATAATCGCTTTTAGGATCAACGCCGAAGGTAGCATGGAACCGTTGCCCGGAAGTCCTTTCCTGACAGGTGGAGCAGGACTTGGCAATCCGGCTCAGATCCTGGGTCCCGATGATCAGGATACTCCAATTATGATCACTGAAGACGGCAAATTTTTACTGGCTGTTAATGGCGGCAGCAACACCATTGCAGTATTTACCATTAATATGGATGGAAGCCTGCATGCCGTATCAGGATCGCCTTTTCCATCCGGAGGCGAGACGCCGGTTAGCCTGGCACCTTTAAACAACTATATTTTTGCTGTAAATAAAAGCCAGAATCCGCTAGCGCCAGTGAGTATGAAACCTAACTATTCCACCTTCACCATTGCAACTGATGGATCTTTAAGCAAAGTTGCCGGCGGAAAGTTTGAGACAACAGAAGGTGCTTCGCCAGCCCAGGTGCTGGTGTCTAACGACCACAAATTTTTATTTGGTGCTGATTTCCTTTCTTTCATGGCAGACCCGCCGCTCGGAACCTTGCGTTCATTTGTTATAAGTGCCTCTGGAACGCTTATGCCGGTTGCAGGAACGCCACAAATGATTCCCGGTGCAGGCGGCGCGTTAGGACTTTGGCAGCATCCAAAAGACAACACCTTATATGTGGGCTTCCCGGTACAGTCCAAGATCGGAGTGTATGAAATAAATCCTACAACGGGAGGCCTCGCTTTTAAAACTAGTGTCATTGCCGGAGCTGCGGCCTGCTGGCTTAGAACCAACAAACAAGGTGATCGTTTATACGTGTTAAATTCTGCCGAAGGAACAGTAGGAGTGTATAATACCACCAATTCACTTACACCGGTTTTCATGAGTAAACTGACCTTGAAAAAAACAGGACCAACTTATGGCGCGACAAATGCGGTTACCAGCGAGCCATTTAATTTTTGTTTTTCTCCTTCAGGTAAAATTCTTTATGTGGTAAGCCAGCATACCAATACAGACTTCAGCATAGGTAATTATAATTATTTTCATTCCCTTCAGGTAATGGAAGATGGAAGTTTATCTGAAGCGCAGGAGCCAGCGCAAATGCCTGTAGCTCCTAACTTAAGACCCCAAGGCGTTGTTGTTTATTAGTGCTGTATATAATAATTCAATATGAATATCAGTTTAAGAGAACAGCAACAAATCAAATCATCAAACTACCTTTTGCCAATGAAATTGTAAAAGAAATATATTAAACGATTTTAAAAACAGGCTTTAAATGCTTGTAAACGCTTCTGAAACCTCAAAATTTATTAACGTATTAATTTAAAAAATGAAAAAGTTACTTTGTTTATTTACTGTTTCGATTTTCACTGTATGTGCTTATTCCCAGGACACCAAAACAGATAAGATGGATAAAAAGATGGATAAAAAGATGGATAAGATGGGAATGATGAAAGATTGTGTGATGATGAAGGATGGTAAGATGATGGTTACTAAAAAAGGAAGCGCCATGGAAATGGATCAAAACATGACAATGTCAAATGGCACTATGGTTATGACTGACGGTACGGTTAAAATGAAAGATGGTAAAACAAAAATGTTAAAGAACGATGAATGCGTTTATATGGATGGAAAGATGTCGATGATGAAAATGCATGATAAGATGGGAAAGGATCCTAAATAGCTCCGGTATTAAGTCTATTATCAAGGGCAGTCTCATAAAATATGAGGCTGCCTTTTATTTAATGTCAATTAATTTAATTCGAATTGACATCAGTTGTAACAATGGTAAAAGTTAATCAGAGAAGACCTGCTTATTACTGCATTGCTATCGTGTTCATGTGATTCTCCGGTGCGGTATTTATTTTTTGATGCAGACAATTTTTATCTATCAGATCAAATAAATGAGGATCGATTGACAAATCCAGTTTCCTCGCAAAAAGCGCATCGGAGTTCATAATATCATTTAAGTTATCACTTTGTAAAATATCAGGACCGGAATTTGAGTGGATTTTCCAGCTTAGAAATCTTTTATTGTTATTTGAAATACTTTTAATAATTCGTTCATCGGATGCATTTAATAATATGGTTTGAAAAAATACTTCGTCCGGAACAAAGGTGTATTTATGATATTTACTGAAGTCGGGATTATTTGAAACAAAGTTCAGGATATAATTTAAAGCATGCATATCGATCGTCCACCATTGTGATCCTGCATAAGGCCGTAAGTGTTCCGGGTGCCTTCTTTTTAAAAATGAAATAAGAGCTGATGAAAAATTTGTGGCCCTCGAACTGAATAGCTCATACCACTTAAGTCCGAAAAAATATTTTTCAAACCTGTACATTCCTCCTCCGGGAGGCCATTTCTTATAATTGGGCATTGGGTAGTATTCCATAAAAATCCGGCGATCTGCGTTCAGAAAGAAATGATTAATATGTTCATTGCTCTTGATGGGGTAATCCTGTCCGCTTAATAACGTAATGACATCAAAATTTTTATTCATAGCTTTAATAGCCCTCATGGAAAGCAAGGTAGCTTCCACAAGGCTATAGCCGCCCCAGAAAGTTTTGGTTCTTTTTATAAGATGTACCTTGTTACCCATTCCTGAAAACATATCGGGTTGCCACCCCGTAAATTTTTTGTCGAAATGAATAAAGAAAGTTGACGAATCATCATCCAGCCTGTTAATCAGACGGATCACTTGTTCTGCATTTTTGTGCGCTAATATGATATAGGCTTTATTCATCTGATTAGTTAACTGAGTTTGAATAATGCTGACATTAATTTGATTCAATAAAAATTCAATAGCAGGGTTGCCCTGATGCCCGGTTCCTGTTATCGAACATACCAACAGTTAAAAAGGGTAAATATTGTAAAGCCTATAAGATGTTCTTGCATTATTACATTCATCAAGGCCGCGGCGCCTGGTCTTCTGTTGGTGGTGTAGTGGCAAAACCCAGCACAGGGCAATTAACCACAAAGTTGGATGAGCCAAGCTTTGCGCCACCGGCATTGGTTACAAAGTTACTTGATGCTAGCTGTCTTATTGTGTTAGCGTCTGTTTGTGCAAAGTTTTGTCCTTTATTCACTATATCATCACTCCACACGGCTATATTTAGATCCCAAAGTGGTGTATACAATTCTCTTAAACGCTTATCTGAAAGCGTAGGAAAGCTGCCCAGCACGTTATGAGCATCTCCGAGCATTCGCAGTCCTTCCAATAAAGCGGGATTTTGAAGGCTTAGATTGCCGGAGGGATTATCGAGGATTACGTGGCTAAGGCCTTGTGCATTAGGATCATTTTTACCCAGTTTCCCATTTGCAAAAGTAAATATTGAACTTCGTGCACCTTTTGGATTTTGATCGTCATTAGCGAACGGCAGTGTTGCCATTGCCGGAATAAAAGTAGCCCGCTCCAGTGTAGCAGAAAGGGCGCCTGTTGAACTGAAGGTAAAATAAAAGATATCCTTACCATGAGAAAAAGCACGGATGAATTGAAGGTCAACAGTCATGTTCACCACATCAATTGCCATAACCCTGTCCAGTGTATTGGTATGTGCTTCGCTTACATCAAAAGGGCCGGTCCCGGTGGCTATGATGGGAGCGTTATAAACAACATTGCTACCTTGTACACGGATAAGATCGCTGTAACCAGCACCGGCCAGGGAGCCAGGCATAGCCGTAGTTGGCGGAAAACCGGTTGGGCCGGCAACAAGCTGCCGCATCGGACTGAAGTCAACCGTACCGGCAAATGCGACCGCAGCCTTTCCGGGAACGGGATCGGAAGAAGTAACGGTTTGTATACAGGCGGTACAACCGTTATCGGCGTTTATAAGGCGGGGGGCAAAATTAAGCCCCAGCTGACGCGCCATAACAGAATCAGAGACATCCATACGCACAAACCAAACAGTATTTTCTTTGTAAGTACCTTTAAATAGCGGCACCCTGGCGATGTTGTGGTCAAGGTCAACTGAAATTACGCTTGACATGGTAAGTTTACTGCGGTCAAGTTGACCTGACAATGCCGGCACACCGGTGAGATGAGGTTCAGGCTGGTAGGCCTTTTTTACATCGGGATCTTTTTTACAGGAAATAAAAGTTACTACTGCAAACAGTATTAATAATTGATACGTTTTGTAATTACTGATTAGTTTTGACATGCAAATGTTTTTTAAGGTTAAGATGCTTATTAACGGTGAATCTGAATTGTGCCTGATTTTTCATATAAGTTGTGCAAAGCAAAAACTAATTAATAACGAAACTATCACGGAATGGTATGATTTCAATCCCGTTGTAATGATTGCCGCATAACGATGAGATTATGAATACTTCTTCGTGATAGTTCTGTGATAGCTTCTAAGTAATTTTATCTTCTGATGGCAGGTTATAATTTTTATGCGGGACCTTTGCTTATTCATAGATATCATCCTTATTCGTAGCGACTTATAAATTCATTTAGTAAATAATGTAAGCCAACGATAAAATGAGTATAAATTCAGAATAGGCTAACAAATAGTGTAGTGCAAAACAATTGAAAAAACTGTCATTCAAGTTAAAACACCCAATAGTGAAAGAAGTACTGATAATAGAGGATGATGGAGATATTGCCGATCTTATAGCCATTCATTTACGTGATATGGATTGTAATGTAACCAAAATTGGCAATGGAAAAGCCGGGTACGAAAAAGCCAGGGAAAAGACCTACGACTTGATAGTGCTTGATATCATGTTGCCTGAAATGGATGGACTGGAAATATGCAGCCGCCTGAGAAGGGAAAAGAATACCTCGCCGATTGTGATGCTTACTTCAAAATCAGAAGAGATAGATAAGATAATGGGTTTGGAATATGGAGCAGATATGTATGCCACCAAGCCTTTTAATATTATTGAATTTAAAGCAATGCTAAAGGCATTGTTCAGAAGAATAGATATATCAAGAGGTGAAACAAATGCCGAACAGTGCGAATTGATTAGTTTACATAACCTTACAATAAACATTACTAAGAGATCCGTGCATATAAGTGAGCAACGTGTAGAACTTACTCCCAAGGAGTTTGATTTGCTGGCATTGTTAGCGGCTCACCCCGGGCGCAGTTATTCAAGAGAGCAATTGCTTAGTCTAATCTGGGGTTATGAATACCACGCTTATGAACATACGGTAAACAGCCATATAAACAGGTTGCGTGCTAAAATTGAACCTGATGTTGCCAATCCTACATTTGTGTTAACCAGCTGGGGCATAGGCTATCGTTTTGCCGATATAATATAATGAAGTATTTAAGTAAACTATACTGGAAAATATTTGGGGTATTCCTGCTGATCATACTTACACTTGGTGGTATTTACATCTTTATTGCTTATAAGACAGCGCTTTCTTATTTCGAAGAAACCAATCAACGATTAAACGCCACCGTTGCAAAACAGATTGCGGAAGACACAAAACCTTTCGTAAATGATACCGTTAACAAAGCGGAGGCAGAAAAGCACTTTAAGAATGTAATGGCGTTAAATCCCGCTGCGGAAATTTATTTGCTAAATAAGGAGGGCAAAATATTGGCGTATTCTGCTCCCGACTCGGCAGTGAAACGAAGTGCCATTGCGTTAGAGCCTGTGGAAAAATTTATCGCCACTAACGGAACAGTATATTTTGAGGGCGACAATCCCAGGCGTATCGGTTCAAAAAAAGCGTTTTCAGCTGCAAGGATAGAACATAAAGGGGTGCTTGAAGGATATATTTATATCATTTTGGGGGGTGATAAATATGAGTCGGTCACATCGGGTTTGGTAGACAGCTATAAGCTGAAGATTGCTCTTGCAAGTATTGTATTTACGGTGTTTGCAGCTTTAATAATAGGGCTTGTCGCTTTCCTGTTCATTACCCGCGACCTGAATAAAATCATCAGCCATGTAAAGGAATTTCAAAAAGGTAACTGGCATAAAAGGATACATTTAAATTCAGGTGGCGATCTTGGGCTGCTGGCAACTACTTTTAACAGTATGGCCGGTACTATTGAAGTAAACATTGAAAGTATTAAAGCAATGGAATTGTCCCGGCTCGAACTTATAGCCAATGTATCGCACGACCTGCGAACACCGCTTGCCGTCGTGCAAGGTTATGCCGAAACATTGCTACTTAAAAAGGGAACTTTAACAGAAAATGAAAAAGAACATTATACCCAGATTATAGTAAAAAGTGCCTCCAGGCTGAAGAAGCTGGTAGATGAATTGTTCGAGCTGTCCAAGCTGGAGGCAAAAGCAATAGTGCCCCATTTCGAACAATTTTCAATTGCCGAGCTCGTGCTTGACAATGTAGTGAAATACCGGATTCTTGCTGAAGAAAAAGGTATAGCCATTCATACCAACATTTCTAAAGATACACGCCTTGTATATGCGGATGTGGGATTAATTGACAGGGTGTTGCAAAACCTTATTGATAACGCATTGAAATTTACTCCTGCAAATGGCACTGTAATAGCCGGCTTAAAGCAAATAGATGGACACATCGAAGTGAGCATTGCTGACAGCGGAATAGGTATCCCATTTGAGAAGTTGCCTTATATTTTCGAACGTTATACACATGCTGATTACAAGGAATCAGGTAAAAGTGGTATAGGCCTCGGCCTTGCCATCATAAAAAAAATTCTTGAGCTGCACAACACTAACATACAGGTAAAAAGCAGGATAGAAGAAGGAAGTATATTTTATTTTTTGCTGCCGGTCGCAGGATAAAAGAATTAATTGTATTGATAAGTTTAATAGGCTTACTTATTACTATATATGCCATACTTTTTATAAGCGCGAAGGCATTTAAAAGATTATTTTCAGCAGTCATCTACACTTTAAATCATACTTGATTTTACGAGGTTTTAATCTAATCTGCGATAGATATAAATCCTGAGATACAGTTTGCCGATTGCAGATGTACTGAAGTAAAACTTGTTTATATTGTAACAAATATACTTCATGCTATTTAAGAGTCCTGTTTACATATGTGCTGTTTTACTATTGTTAATAGTTTTCTCTGAATGGCTGAGCAAGAAAAAATATTTTCAATTCCTCGGTTCTTCTCTTATTGTTATACTGGCGGCTGCGTTGCTGGCTAACCTGGGTGTTATCCCTTCTTCTCAAAATCCGCCTCCGCTGTACGAGGGAATATTTAATTACATAGCGCCCCTGGCTATATTTTATTTATTACTGGATGTTAAGCTTAAAGACATTCGCCTGGCTGGTTTGCCTATGCTTTCCATGTTTTTCCTCGGGTCTGTAGCAACCGTGATAGGCACACTAATAGGCTATCAACTGATTGCTCCATCGCAACATGGCATATCTAAAGCCTTTGCTGTTGCCGGAATGTATACCGGCACTTATATCGGAGGTAGTGCAAACCTGAATGCAATTGCAATGGAATATGGCGTTATTAAAGATGGAAACTTATTTGCTGCCATTAATGCAGCAGATAACATCATTACCACTATCTGGATTATTTTAACCCTTGCGTTACCTCCAATTCTGCAAAAGCTATTTCCAAGAAAATCTTTTACAGGTAGTAATATTATTACAAGTGCTGAAGATCATCTGGTTTCGATTGATGCTACGAGAGAAAAAATAACTGTTACAGGTTTATCGTTACTGCTTGCTTTAGGTTTGGGATCACTATTTGTTTCTCAGCTCATCAACATGTTTATTCCGCAAATACCCACAATACTTGTTCTAACTACTCTTGCTTTGATACTGGCCCAGGTAAAACCCTTACATGGTGTAAGGGGAGGAAATATTATAGGCATCATATTCGTCTTACTTTTCCTGGCCGTTGTTGGTGCCTATTGCGATATCGATGCCCTTATCAAAAGTAAAGAAGTTGCACTGGCCTTAATGGCATGGGTAACTGTTATCGTGTTTGTGCACGGCTTGCTTATATTCTCGATCGGCGGTATTTTAAAGCAGGACTGGAATATTATATCTATTGCATCTAATGCTAATATTGGCGGGGCAACCAGTGCGGCTGCATTAGCTACCAGCCTCCATCGTGCAGATCTTCGTTTGCCAGGTATTTTAGTCGGCTCTATCGGCAATGCTATCGGTACCTATATCGGGGTGTTAGTAGCAGAATATTTGAAATGATTTGACCACAATCTATTGTGTCCACTAGCTGGTCTTCGACTGATAATATAATGATGGAATGAATGAGTCGGTTACTGGCTCGAAAGGTTTGAAACGGTCTCAAATCTCTACGTATAATGCCTGCTTATTGAAATTAAAGTGATACTTTAATAAAACATTCACTTATTAATCTTAAATGAGCGGATTTATTTTGATTTCATTAGAAATATTTAACAGAATGTAAACCGGTTTATTTTATTCAGTGTCGGAAAATTGGTGCCATAAAGCCATTCTAACCAATGGCGTTTTTTGCTAAAAGTATGTTTCCACCAGCTTGCTCTCAGCTTTTGTTCCTTGACCATTTGAGGAGTTAATATATTTTATATTATCAATCTTACGCCATGAAGCTCGGAGATGTGATGTGAAAATTTATTGCCAGGTGAACTTATAAACATGAAATTTGTTGGAATTTTCCATTCTTTGCATAACTTTTGAATTAACGGCGGCCCGAAAATTCCATTTAACTTAATAAATTCAATGTCTATATCAGGGTAGGCACGGTCCAATACTTTTAAATCACTGATAAAAGAAGGGAGTATCTCCTGCCCCTCTTTTAAAACGGTAACAATCTTTAATTTGGTGGTTATTTCATTTTCCTGAACATATATCATCACTTTATTCAGCACCGATATATCATCGCCTTTGGTAAAATAAACAAATTCCTGTTCGGAGAGTTTTTTCAGATACCTGGTTATTTGTAACCGGCTGATGACGGCCCATCTTTTCACCACGTCAAAAAAACCGGTAACCACATCAAGAAGGTATTGCAAAATAATCTTACGGCTTAACAGCATGTATATGATTAGTATTGCCGGAATAAAATATTGAAGGAAGACGATCAGGTACTCAGGATGTAATTTAATGTTATAATAAAGTGCGATTATTATTAGCAAAATTGCCAATGCCACGATATACGACGGCGCAACTTCTGGTCTCGGCAAGCGGGACCGTTTAATTTTGAGAAGAAAGTTCCCGAAACCGAAATAAATCATCACCATCAAAAAGGAAATAGTATAAACTCCGGCCAACGGCTCAAGTGCGCCTTCTGTAATAAACAAAACAGATAGACACAGCAGGAAGAACAATATAAATATCCGTGGTGAACTGCCTTGCTTGTTTTCTTTTAGTAAAGCTTGTGGCAATATGCGGTCTAATGTCATGCGTTTTATAAGACCGCCAACTCCTACGTAAGAGGTAAGAACCGCACCACTTAACACAAGGGCCGCATCAATTGAAATTATTTTAGAAAACCACTTTCCCGCGGTGCTATACCCCAGATGGGACAACAGCGCTTCTTTATGTTGAATGGATTCCGCTAAAGGAAGCACCATGATCGCTGTAAATGCCATTAAAGGATTTATTATGGAAACGGCCAGCCACATGTTACGTAACGTTTTTCTGAACACTCCCTTATCCTGTTCTTCTACAAAATTCGCAGAGCTCTCAAACCCGGATATGCCCAGCATTGCCGTGCTGAATCCAAAGAGAAGGGCGGTAAAAATTCCTCCTGGAACGGGTTTGTGAAAGTTGGCATTTGCAATACTAAAACCATGGTTGAAAACAAACCATGCACCACTTAATATAAGTAATGTCATCGTTACAAGGTGCGTAATAAATATGATAATTGCGACAACAGAAGATTCTGAAATACCCATAATTACCAGCAGCAGGAACAGTGATAATAGAATGATGGTGGCAATAAATATGTTGATAGATTCGAATAGGCCTTGCAGATAGTGCATGGCTTCACTTGCCGAGATCACCGCTGTAACCATATAAGACAATATGGTTAAACAGGCAGCTATTGATGCATTGCTTTTTGTGGTGGTATTCAGCAAAACATTGTAGGCGCCTCCGTTCAACGGCAGTGCTCCTACAACTTCACCATAAATCTTTCTAAATAGATACAACACTCCTGCTACAATTAATAAAGCAAGCCAGGCATATTGCCCTGCATACACAATTGTCAGGGCAGACACATACAGGCAGGAAGATGTGATGTCGTTGCCGCAGATAGCTGTTGCAGGCAGTTGGGAAAGCTTTTTAGTGGCAGTCATAGTGGAGATCCTTTATAAGATGGACAAGATTAATTCCGCAAAAGTTATTCAGCGCGCAATATTGAGTTTTTTACTTATGCGTCTGATTAAACATACGAATAAAATCTTTTTAAACAATTAAAACAGGAGCATGACTCCATAATATTGAGCGTACATTGGCAACGGTATATTCCGATCATATTAAAAAAGCGGTATAAATTACAATTTGTAATCTATACCGCTGGTTATTACAGGATATTGTATTCAGGTCAATTGTGTTATCATTGAAGAACCGTATAAAAAAATATTATTATAGCTACTTCAACGTTACGTTCAAAGTTTTTTTCTCATTCCCTCTTATTAATGTAATGTCTATTCTATCTCCCGGTGTTTTCTTGGCGATTTGCTCTATTAATTCAGTGCTGGTATTTACCGCAATGTTGTTGATAAAAGTAATTACATCACCTTTCTCAATACCAGCCTCAATTGCGGCGCCTGCAGGATTTAAGTCCAGCACCCATACCCCACCCGATGATGTTTCTCCAATACCCAACGCTTGTTTTTTTGATTGATCAAGGTTTTCCGGGGCCAGGCTAACGCCAAGGTATGCTCGCTTGACGGAGCCGTATTTTAAAATATCTCCAATTACTTTTACCATTATGTTAGAAGGTACCGCATAAGCATAACCGGCGAATGATCCGGTGGGGGATGCGATGGCAGAATTGATCCCTACCAGTTCCCCATTTATATTAACCAAGGCCCCGCCACTGCTACCTGGATTTACTGCAGCATCAGTCTGGATATATGCTTCAATGGGAGATTCAGCCTGCCTGTTGATACCAATATTGCGGGACTTTGCGCTTACGATACCCTGTGTTACGGTTACATCAAGATTTAAAGGATACCCAATTGCAAGAACTCCTTGTCCCAGCTTTACCTCATCGGAGTTTCCTACTTTTATAACCGGTAGATTATCTGCCTCAATTTTTATAAGCGCCAGGTCTGTATTTGGATCCGTACCAATCACTGTTGCTGGGTAAACTTTATTGTTACTTAAAGTGACGGATAATTGCGACGCTCCCTCTACGACGTGATTGTTGGTAACTATATATCCATCTGGTTTTATAATCACCCCCGAGCCGGACGCCATCTGATCGCCCTGTTGCTGCTGTTCCTGGCTGAACTCATCGTTCAAACCTGGTCTGTTTCCGAAAGGGTCATTATCTTCTTGTTGTTGATATTGTGGTTGATGCTGCCTGATTATTGTTTTTATATGAACAACCGCAGGTACGGCTGCAGATGCTGCACTTTCAAAAATTACCGGTGTTATTACGGCATCTTTGCTTGAAGTATTAACAGCGGGAGTGATCAGAGCACTCTTCATAACCGTGCCTACGGCCGCAGGCCTTGAGTTTATCACCAATACCATCGAGACCATTGATAAGACTGCCAGTAGAAATAAGGCGAGTTTGAATTTTACTTTCATAATTTTTATTTTTCTTGGTGTAAAATTCAAACAGCATTCTGTAGCAATTCTAAGTAAAAGTTAGTTATCCAATTTAAATAACTCTGGCGCTCAAATTAACAGTGATATTAGCTTTTCTTTCACATAAGCAGCGATTTGACAGTATATCAGAATTGAACCACGAACATATGCTTATTTTTTTCGAATGTATAACGGATAAGAAAACTATTGAGGTTGCATATTTTCTGCGCAATTTGCAGGCCTAGTCCCAAACTATTTTGCTCCGCCGTTTGTTTTTGAAATCGACGGAATAATTTACCGGTGTCGAGAGACGAAGCGGGACCACTATTTTGAATGAAGAACTGTGTTTCGTTGATGGAAATATCTAGCGTACCGCCCGGTACATTATGGCGTAGCGCGTTTGATATCAGGTTAGTAAACAATACCTCCAGCAACGTTTTATTAATACTCAGTATTACTGGTTTTGTTCCGGCTACGTTCAGCGAGATGCGTTTTTGCGTGATGGTATTCTGATATTGTTTCAATATTTTGTTCATGACTTCTACGGCATTGATACTTTCTTTTTCAGGGAACTGGTTGTTATCAATTTTTGATAGCAGCAATAGACTTTTATTAAGCCGGTTCATCCTGTTTCCAGCATCCGACAGCTCACTAATGAGTTCCGCCTGTTCATCGCTGATAGGAGTGGTCTGCATCAATAATTCAATTTTACTTTGAGAAACTGCCAATGGGCTCTGCATCTCATGCGCAGCATTTTCCGTAAACTCCTGTTGAGACTGGTACACGTCCACATTTCGTTTTGTTAATGCTGAAAGGGTTTTATTAAGGAAATCAAACTCATCAATATCCGTACTTTCGAAATCAAGCTGTTGTTCGCTTTCTATTTTATAGGATTGTAATTTTTTCAGTGTTAAGTAAAATGGTAGCCATAATACCTTCGATAGCTTTCTATTGATTAATAACAGTCCCAGAGCAATTAATACCATCAAAATAAATTGAACCAAAACAATGTTTTTAATCAATTCGTCACTTTCAACGAGTGAATTT
>CAXSIE010000007.1:17481-19751 GCA_964237295.1 uncultured Flavihumibacter sp.
GTATTTTATAACGGATATTTTTTATGGTAACGTTTGCCTGCAAGACTCTGTATGGAATAGTCCTGCTGATCCTGGTATCATGTAACTTTACGGTATAAAGGGTATCATATTGTCTTGGATCATTTGATAGTGCCACAAGCGCATCCGGCTCTATTGAACTGATATCCGTCACATTTGTGAGTGTTCCAAGTCTTTCCAGAATTTTGGCTTTTTGAGAGATTAATCTGATATCAATATCCCTGGAGAGCATGTTACTAATTAGTAAATAAAAAACGGGCACTGCAATTAACATGATTGCAAAGGCATAAATTATATAAGAAGTTACCGTTTTACGTAGAAGTTTCATGTGTATTCTCGAATTTATAACCCATTGCATAGACTGCTTTTATATAGTCTCTGCAACCGGCTTCCGTTAACTTCTTTTTCAGATTCCTGATATGTGTGTACAAAAAATCAAAATTTTCAGAAACATCTGCCTCGTCTTCAAAAATATGTTCAGCAATGGCATTTTTTGAAATGACCTTGTTTTTATTGGCTAGCAGGTATAAAAATATAGCGTATTCCGTTTTTGTTAAGTCTATCGGTTCGCCGTTAACAGCTATTGATTTTTTAACCAAATCTATAGTGAGCTCATTGATGGTTATAAGCTTGTTGCCACCGAATTTCAATCTTCGAACAAGAGAGGAAATCCTTGCATTTAATTCAGAAAGATGGAATGGCTTCTGGAGGTAATCATCTGCGCCAAGGTTTAAACCGGTTATTTTATCTTCAACAGCGTTCCTTGCAGAAATTATAATTACGCCATCAGACTGCTTGTTCGCTTTTAATTCTTTTAACACATCAAGACCGTTTCCGTCCGGTAACGAAATGTCTAGTAGAATACAATCGTATTCAAAGGTTTCAACTTTAGAGATGGCTGATTTATAATCGCTGGCGATATCACATACATGTTGCTCACTTTTAAGATAAGTAACAATGCTTTTGCACAGCTCCATCTCATCTTCAATAATTAGAATCTTCATGACATTTACTTTGAGTTTGATCATCATTCTTACATCAACAATTGATTACCCGACGATTAATGCCATCATATTTAAGTGTAAGGTTTTAGTATAAAGGAAATAAAATATATGTGCTTATTATTTCCCAATTCGAGATTTAGCATGCGGTATATCCCATACATATTAAATATGCATAGTATAAGATGACGGTTTTTCGAAGAACTTGTGCCTTGCATTAAAAGGCATAATCTTTTCATCGTTCAGATGATATTAGCTTTTAACTGATTATACTGTCTGTCAAAACATTTACGCAAATCCTGATACATTGATGACAATAAAATCATGCTCGTATCCATGTCATTATACAATACATGTAAAAATAACTTTGTTAAAAATACTACCAAATGAGATTTCTTAAAAAAGTATGCCTTGTTACCGGGGCCGGATCAGGAATCGGTAAAGCGATAGCGTTGCAATTGGCATCCGAAGGAGGATGTGTTTGCGTTATTGATCGTAATGGTCAAACGGGCCAGGAGACTGTAGATTTAATCAACAACTCCAATGGTGAAGCAATGTTAAGTGTTTGTGATGTAGGAAATGAAGACGATATTATAAAAACTGTAGACTTGGTTATTAAAAGATGGAAAAAGGTTGATGTACTGGTTAATGATGCAGCCATGATGACATTCAAAAAGATAACAGATCTGAGCTCGGAAGAATGGGATAAAGTAATGACGATAAACCTAAGGTCGGTATTTCTTTTTTGCAAGTACTGTATTCCTCATATGAGTAAGGGATCCATAGTAAACATTAGTTCTGTACATGCACATGAAACTACTGCTAACGTTGTTCCATATGCCACTAGCAAGGGCGGCATGGAAGCCTTTATACGTGGGGTAAGCCTTGAATATCCAAAACAACTGAGGATTAATTGCGTAGCGCCGGGGGCCGTAGATACCCCAATGCTTCACAATAACCCAAATGTAAAAAGCGGCAAAGAATCTATTAAAGGGGCGGTTGGAAAACCTGAAGAAATTGCAGCGGCAGTTTGCTTTATGGCTTCAGACGAGGCAAGTTTTGTAAACGGCACCACCCTGGTGGTTGATGGGGGAAGACTCGACAGATTGTAATATTAAATTTGTGTAATGGCCAATAATAAGTTCATGTTTTGCACCGGGATAGAAAACAGTTATCCTACAATTATTCTTCCAGGTGGTAAACGGGAAAGGGTGGATGAAATGGAGAAAACCTTTCATTACAAGTATTGGG
>CAXSIE010000007.1:19761-28850 GCA_964237295.1 uncultured Flavihumibacter sp.
GGCTGAAATGGGCGTTAGATTTTTAAGATATGGTACACCCTATTATAAAACGCATCTTGCTCCCGGCAAGTATGACTGGGCGTTTACAGATCAGGTATTTAAAAGGTTGAAAGAGAAAGGTATTATTCCCATTGTTGACCTTTGTCATTTTGGGGTGCCAGACTGGTTGGAAAATTTTCAAAATCCTGAGTTTCCCCGATACTTTGCTGAATACGCTAAAGCATTTGCTGACGATTCCCTTACCTACAGTTTTATACCCCGGTTAATGAAATCTATATTGCCGCAACCTTTTCAGCTCAATATGGCTGGTGGAACGAATGCCTAACAACAGATAAAACTTTTGTAACGGCGCTGAAAAATCTCTGCAAAGCAAATGTATTGGCAATGCACGAGATTTTAAAGATACAGCATAATGCCACGTTCATTCAAAGCGAATCATCGGAATATTTTCATCCCTCAAACCCTGAGGCAGAAAAGGCCGCTAATTTTTTAAACGAAAAAAGATTTCTTTCCCTTGATCTCATTTATGGTTATCCAATGAGTGTAACCATGTATGAATATTTGCTCGACAATGGAATGTCAAGGGAAGAATATCATTGGTTCGAAAACCAACAGGTTAATGCGCGTTGCGTGATGGGAAATGATTATTACGTGACTAACGAACATATTGTACATCCCGATGGATCTACTGAAGCCTCCGGAGAAATATTTGGTTACTATGTTATTACGAAGCAATATTTCAACAGGTACAAGCTGCCTCTCATGCATACGGAAACAAATATAAAAAGTCCGGAAAATGTGGATTGGTTGAAGAAGGAGTGGGCCAACGTTCATCGGCTTAAAAAAGACGGTGTGCCTGTATTGGGATTTACCTGGTACAGTTTATTACACCAGGTGGATTGGGATTCAGCATTAAGAAATAATGCAGGAACGGTGAATGAATTGGGATTGTTCGATCTTGACCGTAAAATAACGCCGGTAGGAGCGGCTTACAAACAACTCATTGTAGAATGGGAGAAAGTCATTTCTGAAGAGAGCTATGGAATGTTGTTTAATCGCTAATTTTTGACATCATTAAGTGGCTTTGGCCTGATACGCGATTTTCGCCATGGTTACATAAGTACTGCTATCTGGCAGTACTCATGATAATTTGACTACCGGGAAACTGGATAGCACCGTCGTCCTCAGCAGTAATAAAAAAGCTTACGGGCTTGAATGCGGTGGTCGTTTTCAAGGACGCTTTCAAGGTGCTTGACAATAGGCCGGACGAACTGTTTAGTTGTCCGATATTCTTGGAACCATTATTTTCAGTAACCATCCATACTACGTACACTTTTCTGGGCGGTGATAATTTATCAACGGGAGCCAGATTGATAAACTTCATGTCAATGGTACTGTTTTTATTTTTATCACTTTTGATCTTTACATGTCCTTTTGCAGCAGGAACTACCGGCGATGTTGCAAAAGACATTTTCCTGGCGCATGAGGTAAATGAAAATAAAAGTGAAGTAATGCAAATAACGGCTAAACAGTTCCGCGTAATTACAGAAATTTGACTTGATTTCATATTTCTTTTTTTAAATGATAATAGTGAACACATGATAATGCTTAGTTATAAGTGAAATGAAAATTTGAAGGCTTATAAAAAATTACTTTTCGGGTAAAGTTTTTACCAGGTGTCTGATAGCATCAAGCATAATCGTGCCAGCCATAGTTTATTACGGATATACAGCATCATTTGTTAAAAGTAAGACCATCTCAAAATCCAGGCGCTGGTGGATAATATAATACGCTTTGCGTATTCATTTTTAATTTAGGAATTATAAAAATCTTCGAAACATGAACGAAATCTTAGTAAAGCTGGAAGGGTACTATCACCTGTTTTTAAAAATGCTTCCTCGGTTTGGGTTGGCAATTCTTGTGATGATAGTTGGCTTTATCGTTGTAAACTGGCTTACCGGTATGATCAGGGAGCGGTTAAAAAATAAGTCAAAAGATACGTTAATGAGTGGTTTTCTTAGCAAAGCTATAAAGTTGACGTTGTTCATTGTGATTTTCTTGTTAACATTAAATATTGCCGGACTAAGTGGTATTGCGGGGGCCTTATTAGCGACAGCCGGCGCCTCGGCCGTGGTTATCGGGTTTGCTTTTAAAGATATAGCGGAGAATTTTCTTGCAGGAATTATTTTGGCTTTCAATCGTCCGTTTCACGTGAACGATACTGTTAAAATCGAAGAGGTGTTCGGGAGGGTTAAGTCGATGGAATTCCGGTACACAAAGATCACAACATTCGACGGGCGCAACGTGTACATCCCTAACTCAGATGTTTTAACCAAGCCGGTATACAATTATACGGAGGACGGTTTTTTCAGAGCGGATTGTATTGTAGGGATTGCCTATGAAAATGATATTGAAAAAGCTAAGGAATTAATCAGGCAATGTTTTAATGATGACCCGAACATTGTAGATGACGAAAACCATGTCAATTTTGTAGTGGAAGATGAACTTGCCGCAAGTACGGTAAACCTGAAGGTTTTCTTCTGGGTTAAGACCCATGACTTCAGGCGGGGCATGCTGGAGACCCGGGGTAATCTTATTCGTAAAATCAAAACTGTACTGGAGGCCAACGGCTTTAATTTACCTGCTGACATAAGGGAGCTGAAATTTTATGATGCTTCTAAGCCTTTTGAAATGCTATCGGGTTTGGAGAGTAAATCAAAATAATTCTGCAAGCGGGTCCTGTACGATCTTTCGTCTGTCCGGGTTCTTTTAAGTAAAACATTCATGAAGCTGAGCTGTGCATTTGTCATCGTTTTTTATATAATTTGGCCTTTGACTGGTCATGCGCAGGATCCGGCGATATTGAACCTTAAGTCAGAGGCAAGCAAACAGATCTTGAAAAATCCGAAAGATACGGTACCGGAAGTATGGAAAGTCGGGGCTATGTTTAGTGTTAACCTGGCGCAGGGATCATTAAGCAACTGGGCTGCAGGTGGCGACGATTTTTCCCTAACAGTAAGCTCGTATGCCAGCGCTCATGCTTTCTATAGCAAGGGAAAAAATCATTGGGACAATAAAGTAGAAATTAATTTAGGTTACGTAAATACTACCAGCCTGGGTGCCAGGAAAAATGACGACAGGATAGATGTATTATCAAAATATGGCTATTCCTTGAATTCAAGATTAAACCTCACAGGACAATTTAATTTCCGGTCGCAGTTCTTTAAAGGTTATTCTTTTAACAAAGACAGCAGCGGTCGAAGCGTTGCTACCTTGTCTTCCAACTTTCTTGCTCCCGCATATATATTAGTAGGTGCAGGAATAGACTATCATCCTACTGCTCGATTATCATTTTTTATATCTCCGTTAACCTACAGGTTAACGATTGTTAAGGACGATTCATTATCAGCTAAAGGAGATTATGGAGTGATGAAAGGCGCTAAGAGCACAGGAACCATTGGAGCTTATGCATCACTGAACTATAATACTGCAATAAATAAATTAATTTCCTATACCGGAAGGGCCGATCTGTTTTCTAATTATAAAAGTAATCCGCAAAATGTCGATTGCTACATCACCAATTTATTTTCCATACAATTGTCAAAAATATTATCGGCGTCATGGAACGTAGATCTCATTTATGACGATGACGTAAAAAATTTTGGTGGTAATCTTGATTCGCCCCGGTTACAGTTCAATTCGCTGATTGGCATTGGGGTGTTGGTAAAGATGTAGCATTAGCATCAATGGAAATTAATAATAAAGGATAACGGTATCTGCTCACAGTAATTAAGTTATTAATCGCGTTGTAGACCGGATGATTTTAATTCCCGTTCCAAAAAGAAATTGAGCGCCGTTCTTAAAACAGCAATAGCTGCAAGCTTGCCGATATCGTTCCAGGTCGGTGCAATGGCTGTCGCGAGTATATCCGCTCCTAATAATAACTCAAGGGCAATGGTAAGTGAACTTCCAAATTGAATACGGATTTTTTGGTTGACATTTTCAACGTCGGGCTTAAAAACGTTCCTGGTATATCGATAAAGAAATTGCAACAAAGCAATACCAATGACCGCGGCTGCCAGTATTTCAATAGAGCTGCTCAAATGTTTGGTAATGATCTCGGCCCATTCTTTCATATAATTGTATTGAGTTAACAATAAACAAGCACCGGTTTAACTCCCTCGGCTTTCAAAAAAATGGAACATCAAAGGCTTACAGGTAGGGAAAACCTGTAAAGCCGGCCAAACGGTTTTTCTCTTATCAGTAAATTATGCAATCTTTCCGTTGGTTATGTAACATTTAAACAACAATAATAAGCAGACTTTACCGGAAAAGTATTAATATGATGATGACGACAATATGTGCCCATTAAAATAATGTTGGTGTTACATAACAATGTCAATGAAAGTAGCCAAAAATGGATCCGGACTAATTCTAACCTAATCATTTTATAAAACCAGTAGAACTATATTTAATTATATTGCATCAGTACCTCCCAAACAACGACATTGGTGCACATGCTGGAATCGATGGTCATTTTTATGATGTTAAAATGTTTGAAAGTGCTTTTGCGCGAATAAAGAAATATTATATTCACTTTAAAATAATTTCCAATATAGAGATACGGTAGCTCAGTGCACGATAATTGCCGAGAGTTAAAGGTTTTTCACGTAACAACAAGGTTACAATAAGACCGGGCCTTTAGTTCTAGACAAATTGCCGATAACTCACCAATCTGATTAACAATTTAAAAAATATCAAACATGAAACGCAGTTTAAAAAGTTTAGTTGGCTTTGCAATGGGTGCTGTTGATGGAGACATAGGTGAAGTAAAGGAGTTTTATTTTGATGACAAGGAGTGGACAATCCGTTATATTATAGTTGAAACAGGTAGCTGGCTCCTTGGTCGAAAAGTGCTAATTGCTCCCCAGGCCGTATTAACACCGGATTGGGAAGGGAAAATTTTTCCGGTTAACCTTACGAAAGATCAAATTAAAAATAGTCCGAATATTGATACCGATAAACCAGTCTCACGCCAGGAGGAACTTGAACTATACGCACATTATCCCTGGTCGGGTTACTGGCCCGGGGGAATTTGGGACCAGGGTATGGGTACGTTAGGTATGATGACTTCTCCCAGTATGCCTTTTGACCAGACAATATATGAAAGTGAAAATATTTCCGGAAAAGAAACAGATAATCCGAATCTGCGCAGTACCGATAACGTAACCGGTTATGACATTAAGGCTATGGATGGAGAAATTGGCAATGCAGAAGATTTTATTTTAGATGACAGCAACTGGAAGCTTACTTTTCTGGTAGTTGATACTGGAAATTGGTTTCCGGGTAAAAAGGTATTGATATCGCCGAAATGGATTAAGGATATAAGATGGGATACTTCTGAAGTTGTTGTTAACGCGTCGGTTGACAAGGTAAAAAACAGCCCTCAATACGACGCAGACAAAGAAATTAGTGCGGACGATGAGCTTCATCTTCAAAACTATTACGAAGGATTTATTGCACACAAGCCATAAGATTAAAAAGGAAGCTGTTTACTTGTTAAACATATAATATGATAATCCAATTTAATACTGATAAAACATATCTGGTAGCGAAAAATTCAATTCCTATTTTTCAACATTAATAGAAATCATTATTAAATAATTTAATCTTTTAGAATTCTTTATTGTAGTTGAAGTTTACAACCGGGCAGTAAATACTATAAGTTATTTTTGTGAGGTAAGAAAAGCTGCAAGCGCGCTGAGATCTTCTTTTTTTAGCATGCCGCCGTAAGCCGGCATATCTGCGCCACCGTTTACGATCCGTATCTCAATCTGCTGAATGGTGAGTCGCCTGCCAACAATAGATAGATCGGGCCCTGTCAGGCCGCCGTACTTATTTACCTGGTGGCAGTATTGGCAACCCTTTGAATAAAATAGCCGTACGCCTTTTTGAATTGTTGAATCAGGATTTTTTAGGCTGATAGTTGCTACTGTTAATGCCTGTGTTTTAAAATCGGGCGACCATGGGGATTGTAACCCTGCTATCAGTAAAGAAATAACAAATGTTACAACGCAGATGCACCCGAAGATTGCCCAGGGGCGTTTCATGGCACTTCTTTCTCCCTTATTGGAAACAAAAGGTAAGGCTAATAAAAATATGACGGTAAGAACCGGGCCGATAACAATAAGAAACGATTCTATTTTAGGTGGCATCAGGGCAAACAATGAAAATATCGGCATCATAAACCAGTCAGGTCGCGGGGTAGCATGTATTGCTGAGGGATCGGGTGGATCCGTAAGCGCAGGAGCGCCCAATACCAATGCAAGAATAAAAACTATTATAATAACCATGGATGAAAAAATGATGTCGCGCCAGGCTGCATTGGGCCAAAAGGGAACGCCTGTTTTCTTAAGCATATCCTTGTACCATAACCGGTATGTCTTAGGATCTACAAGACGACCCGCTTTAGGCGGCTCGGATATGCCGTTACGTATAACGAGATACAGGTGATAACCAACAAACATAAAGATCATCGCGGGGAAAATGAAAACGTGCAGGGCAAAAAAGCGGCTCAAACTTTGTCCGCCAATAGTACTTCCGCCAATTAACAACCTGGCCATATATTTTCCTATCAAGGGTAGTCTTCCTAATTGCTGGGCGGCAACCACTGCAGACCAAACACCATTGGAATCCCACCGGAGCAACTGGCCTGTAAAACCCATTGCTAAGGTTAGAAAAAACAATAATACACCACTTATCCAGCTCATTTCACGCGGAAATTTATAAGAAGCGGTAATATACACGCGCATCATATGTACACCCATAAGAAATATCATCGCCGAAGCTGCATAATAGTGGATGCCTCTTAAAAGATTGCCCATCTTTGCATGATGGGTAATGTATTCCAGCGATTGATAAGCATTGTCTGACGAAGGCTGGTATAAAAATGCCAGGCCGATACCCGTAATCACTTGTACCAACAAACAAACCAGTGTTCCGCTGCCGAAAACATAGGCCCACTTTGCGCCAGGCGGTACCGGATGTTTTACTATAGGCAGGATATTTTCTGTAAAACCGCTCCGGTCATCAATCCAGTTCCCTATTTTCTTTATTAATTTTATCATGTCAGTCGGAAATCTTGGTGAGAGGGAGCGGTTCGGTTTTGATCTGGACTTCACTTTTAAAAACCCGTACCGGGTATTGGGTCAGCTCCTTTGGAGGCGGGCCGGATGCCACTGTGCCATCTTTATAATATACGCCGCCATGACAGGGGCACATAAACAATTCTGCTGTCGCCTCCCATCTAACCGGGCATCCCAGGTGGGTGCAGTTGACTGAAAAGGCAGTGAACTTATTGTCGGAATCCTTTCGCAGCCAGGCGGCCGACCTGGCGGTAACACCGGCATAAGGTTTTGGATCGGAGTTTATAAAACTCACCAGTTTTGTTGTGCCGGCAGCAAAGTCGCTAACAAGCCCAACCTTACGCCATTCATCCTCCTTGCCCTCCAGCAGAGGCGCTAGCAACGCACCTACGACTGGGATCGCAATAATTAGCGCCGTAACACTGCCTAACGCAAGGGCAATCTTCATAAAAAAATTCTTCCTGCTTATTTCACCTGCTGTCTCTTCCTTCATGTCTTAAAATATTTATCCATCTAAATAACGAAATAAAAAAAACCAGGCCTCCTGTTAAAGAAATTATCCATGATGTTAATAGCCCCAGCCCTGTAAACATCAATCCCGTTGCCATGAAAAATGGCCAGTAAGTGGGCTTGGGGAGGTGATCCGGAGCAGCTTTATCCGAATCTGCCAATCCGGATTCCGTATCTTGTTCTTTCATTAATTTACTTTTGGTATTAACGGTATACTTTTTACCTCTTTAGTAATGAACCATTTATGCAAAAGCACCATTGACGCCGTTACATAAATGAAGCAACAGGGAACCCACATTATCAGCCCCGCTATTTGCTGATCCATTTCTTTGGATATACCCCATTGCATACTGATGGAACGGGAGATATCATCCTCCATAATAAGATGGCTGGTGAACAATCCCGCGGGCGCAAAAGTAATCAGCAGACCAAGTAGCGAACAGCCAATACATGCGGTTGTAAGATACAGCACTGCAGGTAATTCATTCAATCGGTACTTCGCATATGGGTTAATGATAGGCCACCAGAACAGCATCCCTGCTACCAGCAAACTGAGCATGTGCAAATAAGTCAGCGTACCCATTCCCCCCTCCATATGGTTCATACTTTGTGTTGGAAACAGCTCATGAAAAATAACCGGCACATGCCAGAACCACATGATGCCAACACCTGCCACCCAGCAAACGATGGGGAATGCGGCTACTTTTTTTGACAGTTGCCCGATGAAATGATCGTCATTATCGATCTTCGGTATCCCAAGAATTAGTAAAGGCGCACCAATCATTAAAATCATTACGTGGCTGGCCATGTGAGCGCTAAAGAGGTAGTTCATTCCAATATCATGCAATGGTGAAAGGGCCGATAAGATCAATATGAATATCCCTGATAAAAAAAACCTTGCACGACTGTTCCATTTAAAATGCACCAGGTACAGGTAAGAGAAGGTGATGACAACCACAAAGATCAGTATCAATAAATCAATATGCCAATAAGTTATCATGTTTTTCATGGTGTGTTATTTTAAAATATTAAACCTTGGCAATACATATATAATAGAAAAAACGATGATCCAAACGATGTCTATAAAATGCCAGTATATTCCTGCTGTCGCCAGCAAGCTTGAACCCGGTTTATTAAAATCGCCTAGTACGCTCATTATGAGTAACATTAAAAGAATCATCAAACCGATAAGAACATGCAATAAATGAAAACCGGTAAGTGCGTAAAAGCTGGTGCCGAACACACCACTGCTAATGGTAACCTGCTTATGAACAAGATGCAGGTATTCGAAGGCCTGGCCGCCCAAAAATAACATTCCAAGTATTATGGTTACCAGTAGCCAAACCTTGAGCCCTGTTGTTTTTCCCTGTTTATATTTCTTTTCGGTGAGCCAGAAAGTAGCGCTGCTGCCAACAAGCATTAAGCTGAAAATAC
>CAXSIE010000007.1:28904-31000 GCA_964237295.1 uncultured Flavihumibacter sp.
GAGGTTATATTAAGGGATCTCACCTGGGAGGGCTCAAAGCCGGATACGGTTTGCAGGTATATGAAACTCATGATCAGTGAAAGGAAGAAAATGGCTTCCGTACCCACCACCAGTTTCATCATTGTTTTGTTTTCCATTCTCGTCATTATTTTAAAACGCTGACTGATGCATTACCTAGCCGGCTTTTTTTTACTGATCCTCACACAGCTTAGTATTCGTCCGGGGTATCGGGATGCTTTAGATCATATAACGGCCTCCTGCTTTTCACCGCTGGAATCGTATCAAAGTTCTTAAGTGCGGGAGGCGATGCAGACAGCCACTCCAGGGTAAACGCATCCCAGGGATCGGCTGCTGCTTTCGCACCGTTCTTTACACTTTTATACATAATAAGTAACAGCAATAGCACGGCAACTCCCATGATGAAGGCGCTCACAGATGAAATTAAATTGAACAAGGTGTAGAGAGGTAAGTCGGGATAAGTGTACACCCTCCTGGGCATGCCCAGCATTCCAAGAATATGTTGAACAAAAAATGTTCCGTTGAACCCTGATACAAACAACCAAAAGAACCATTTACCTAACTTTTCATTCATCATTCTTCCTGTCATTTTTGGGAACCAATAGAACAACCCTGAGAACATCCCAAATATACTTCCGCCAATAAATACATAATGCAGGTGCGCCACAACATAATAAGTGTCGGTTAACTGCCAATCGATAGGAACGATGGCGAAGGCGATACCTGTTAAACCGCCGATAGTAAATTCGATAAGAAAGGCAATCGCAAACATCATAGATACCGTAAAACGTATCGTGCCTCCATACATGGTAGCCAGCCAGTTAAAAATTTTGACGCCGGTTGGAATTCCGATGAGGAGGCTGCTCGCCGAAAAAAAACTGTTGATGACTATTCCCGAGCCAACGGCGAACATATGATGCATCCAGGCCCCGAATGCCAATAGCGCAATGCCAACAGTGGAAGCCGCGATGAAGCTGTACCCGAATATAGGCTTGCCTGAAAAAACCTGGAACACTTCTGAAAAAATTCCAAATGCAGGGAGGATGAGGATGTATACTTCAGGATGCCCGAACAACCAGAAAAGATGTTGCCAGAGCAGTGCCGAACCACCGGATGATGAAGTAAAGAAATGAGCTTCAAACTGCCTGTCGAGCAGCAGCATTGCCAATGCCGCATTTAATGACGGCAATGCACCTAAGATAAGGAAAGAATTTACAAAGATCATCCATACAAATAAGGGTAGTTTTTTAAGACTCATACCATTAACCCGATAATATAAAACAGTAACAATGAGGTTAACGGCTGTGGTAACAGTACCAATACCTCCTACCAATAATCCGAGGCAATAGTAATCAATGCCATTGCTTTCGGAATAATTTTTTTCATTAAGGGGTGCGTAATTAAACCAGCCCGCATTCGGCGCCCCGCCGGCGGCAAAACTGAAATATAATAGCAGTCCTCCGAACAGGGTCATCCATAAACTGAAGGCATTCAACCGCGGAAACGCCATTTCATTGGCGCCGATCATTAAAGGGGTGAAGTAAACGGAAAAACCGAATATCGCTGGCATCATTACAAAAAATATCATAGTGGTGCCATGCATGGTAAAAAGCTGGTTGTATAATTGAGGATTCAGAAAATGATTATTGGGAAATGCCAGCTGTACACGCATAAGAAGTGCGAACGCCCCGCCTATCAAAAAAAAGGCTAATGATATCAAAAGGTACATGATACCGATTTGCTTATGGTCAACAGATGATATCCATTGAAGCAGTCCCTGGTTTGTATTCATGCTTACACCCGGGATGGGCGAATCCGGCTCGGGTATTTTTATGATATCATTCATGGATTATTTTAGTTGAGTCATATAATTAACCAGATCATCAAGTTGATCTTTACTGTAAATGAAGTTGGGCATTTTTGAGCCCGGTTTTATTTGTTGGGGATCACTGATCCACCGGTACAAATTCGTTTTGTTGGTCGCCAACATTCCACCAAGTATTTTACGCCGGGACGCCAGGTGGGTGAGGTCCGGCCCAATAAGCCCCTGAGCGGTTGTTCCCTTGATTCGATGACAA
>CAXSIE010000008.1:0-13066 GCA_964237295.1 uncultured Flavihumibacter sp.
TAATGAAGCAAGCGCCTCGGAATTTTCCAATCCTTTACTTTCATCTTTTATAAGTATTGTGGCCGTTGATTCAAAAATAGGAATTGTATACCTCAGGTATAATTTGGCACAGGCAAGGCAGATAACAAGCAGTATAAGGAATAAAGGCCAATAAGGAACAAAGCGGGAAATAATCTGGTTAAATCCGGCATTAGAATTGGCATTCTGGATATTTTTTTGTGGTTGCTGCATTCCGTCCGTTGTATAAATTATCTATTATATGAAATTATAATCGTTAATAAGGAGAGCGCACTGAAAACAATAGGAAGTATTACCTGTGCACGCCCACTATTAGCCACTTTCGATTTGTTTGGCTCTACGTACACTACATCATTGGTTTTTAGATAATAATATGGAGAAGTGAAAATTTCCTGGGTATTAAGATTGATCCTTCTTATAATTTTTTTGCCGCCTTCTTCTCTTATTAATAATACGTTATCCCTCTTGGCATATATAGTAAGGTCACCGGCTAACCCAAGGGCTTCCAGCAGGGAAATCTTTTCATTTGCTACTGAAATAACGGTTGGCCTTCCCACTTCCCCTAAAACAGTAACCCTATAATTTAAAAAACTAATATTTACGATAGGGTCTACCAGCAGTTTTTTTTCATTGAGGCTGGCAACTATTTTATCCGTTAATTGCTTTTTGGTTAAAGAGGCTGCCTGAATCTTGCCCAGAACAGGAAATTGAATGTCACCATCCTGTCCTACAAGATAACCAATGGATTGTGAAATAGTACTTGTTGAAGTGGCTGAGGTTGCCGTTGGCATGTTCAGCGTATTAAACATCTGGGATGCTTCCGCATTTGCACTACTGACATATATTGCCAACAAATCGCTTTTCTGAATAATAGGTTCCAGGTCAGGTAAAGTAGACTCGATGACACTGTTTCCTATATTGTTAAAATAAATGGCTTTTTTAGTATTTCCACAGGATGAAGCCAAAAATATTGTCAACATCAATAAACCAGGTAAGAGCAAGCGCTTGTTCAATCGTAAATTTTTAGTCATAATCTGTTTTAAAATCAATCTTATCTAACGAGATACCGGCGGAAAAAGTATATAAAGTAAAATATTTACGTATCAGAACATGCAAAGGTTTTAAATAAACCCAGGGAACTCTAATATTCATTCATTAAACAATTATTTTATACAAGCAAACATTTGGCTGAGTAAAGAATATTATAGATGTTCAATACTGCAATATCTCAAAATAGCTACTTTAATATCCGGCTGCATGATATTGCAATATTTCTGATGCTTTTAAAGTTTCTCTAAAAACCAGCACCAGGAAACTAAACTAACATTCTATCATATGCATAGGAACTGCGTTAGAGGGCATAAAAGTATAAAAAATGTCTGGAAATAACAAAAGGAGCGAATTAATAAAACATTGCCAAAATTTTCACCAGCTAATTTTTTTATTGTAAACCTATTGAATATCAATGTGCTTACAAAACTGAGCACAAAGAAAACCGTTATCATATTGTAACGAATTATAGCAGCGTTAAAAGTTGCCGGATTATGGGTTGAAAAATAAGCAAAATAAAACGGCTGCACCGGAACCCTGGTAATAAAAACTGTATCCTTACCCATACCGGCAGGATGATGATCATCGTAAGCTGATAGTTCAATTCCATATGTTCCTTCCTGAAAAATACCCCATACAGTAGCGGCATTACCTATTTCTTCAATCGTAAGTGATACCGGCCCCGATATCTGACGCCACCGGAAATTTTTAATTGTTCCATCAAAATCCTTACCCGATCCTACTATATAATAAACATTTTCCTTTGTAGTTATATCAGGGCCTGCGTCTACAACGGGAGATGCATTCTTTCCATCCGTTGGCAACATCACTTTTATGTTAACTTCATCAGACCTGGTTACTCCAAACTGATCTTTAACAGTGAGATTGAAAATATAATTACCAGGTTCAAGACCGGAAACCTGTGTTAGCGGATATTCCGGCTGGTGAATATTAAGTGCCGGAGATACAGGGCCGCTGGTAACAGACCAGCTATAATGCACTATTACATCGTTAGGATCGTAAGAAGCGTTTCCGTTTAACACAGCAGTGGTAGCAGACAAAATGATAGTGGTATCGTTCCCGGCATTGGCTACAGGAACCTTGTTGTTAGCAAGATTATTAACCCTGGAGGTTCCTATCATCCACTGGAACATATTCGGATACTCATAAAGGTTAAGGGTATCGTAAGCCCAATCTCCCGCCTCAGGATGCCCTCCGGTTGGATAATAAGTCATTAAAGCCGGTATGGCAGGTAGGCAGGCATTGATGCCGGTTATAGCATCCACGGTATAATGTAAGGGAACCGAAGCATCATTCCTTGCATGGTGAGCCCACACCGCTACCTTACCACGTGCAATATTACATAATTCAGTATAATCCGGTGCAGGCGCTACTGGAATGATTCCTGCAAGTCTGCTGGCATTTTCAACGGATGCGGTAGCATATTTCCATGCTCCCCCACCTCCCAGGCTCCAACCGCTGAGAAAAATTTTGTTGGTATCTACTTTAAGGGCCTTTTTGGCATAATCAATCATTGCATCTACATAGAAGTTCTGCCAGTTTTCATAATCTTTAGACATTTGAGGAACCAGCAAAAGAAAGGCATGCTGCCTTCCATTCACCACGAATTTCATCGTTGCTCCCTTAGGCAGTACTTTGGTAAAGGACGAATGCAGCGTTAAATATAATTCTGAAGTTCCATTACCACGTTCACCAATGCCGTGAAGAAAGATCAATAATGGATAGTTATAAGTGCTGTCGGCATTGTAACCCTGGGGTTTAAATTCATAAAATCCAATAACACCTTTGTCAGAATTAATTGTTTTGGGTGTAAGCTGGGCGTAAGTTATCAGGGAGTTAATTACTAATATTAATAGTAAAGAATTTTTCAAAATTATAGGTTAAGTAAATGATTTCAAAGGAACAGTTTACGGTGTTGGCTGTAATAACTGTAAATATATATAAGAATAATATAGAATTATTGCTCAAATACATTTAAAGTATCTGGAAAGCTAACTGATTATTTAAAATTTAGCGATGCCTGTGCACGGTTGTTCACTTAAGCGCAAATATTTACTATGCAATATGGTTGACTTAAGAAGTTGGAAATTCTTATATTCTTAAATCCATTTTGGTTAAAGGTATTAGTGCCCTTGTGTAATTTTCCTTGCCCCCACCGCTGAAGTTTAAGATTAACGACACTGATTCACTTTAAATAATGATTATCGGGATAAACATCAATTGCCATCTGAATATTGCATAAAACTGTTAACATCTTAATGCCAACATGGAATGATCATTTGGTTTTATATGTTTTTGAGGTATGCAGGAACTCTTTCCTGTTTCTTTTTAACTTAAAAATTGCTTGTAACATAGAAATCATTAGCACAGGTATATAAGTAATAGCCCGAAGTGTTTTAAGAGAGTAGTATCCGGAGGGAATGGAAATAAACAGAACAAAAAAGTAAGTGGCCATCCAGGTAATCCAATAGCCGGTTTCCGGGTAAAGCAGGGGAACATTAAAACACCATTGTATAAATAGTATTAAAACAATAATACAGCAAACAATAAGGTACAAAAGACGGGGTAACAGCAAACTTTGCAGGAAAATATTGTAATAATCGGCTGTTTTATCTTTTTTTTCAAGGTCCGATTTAAAAAACCTCCTTACATGGCTTAGCTGGGCCTCCAGCCACCTGGTTCGTTGCTTTTGAAAAACTGCAGCTTCACTTACCTTCTCATCATATACATATACATTATTTAAGAATTCCATACGTATTTTTTGCTGCATTAGCTGAATTTCAATTTCCCTGTCTTCTGCCGGGTTAGAAAGTATATCCGGAGTATTAAATATATCAGTCAGAAGATCAAATTGCAAAGCCATACCTGAACCTAGCGGCATAGCGGAGAGGCCCAAAGCCGCAGGTCCCCTTCTAAAAAGGTTAATATTGATTTCTTCACTAATGGCGTCCAGTTGTGCAATTGGTGTGTTTTGATTTTTTGCCAGGCGGTGACACTGAATAGCTTTACAGTGTTGATGAAATGCACTATTTATTTGTTCTAAACAGCCGTCTTCCATTATATTATCTGCGTCAAGGATCATGGCAATTTCAAAATTGTCATTATTAACAGCCTTCAACGCCGCATGAAGTGATTTAGCTTTGGTGCTTGTATCGAATTTTACTTCCAACACTTCTACCGGAATAGTGCGTAATTTTTCTACCGTATCCTTTTGTAAGGAATCAGCTATCACCAGTACCTTGAAAGAAGAAACAAGATAATTATGGCCGGCGGCTCTTTTTGCAGTTTCAACAATAATAGCATCTTCTTTATAGGCAGGAATCAAAATAATGATTCTTTTTTTTGAAGCCATCCATTCAAATTGAACATTTTTCGCCCACCTGCCGGCTAAAGCAAGCACCAGCAAATACAAAGTGCTTATAATCAGATAAAAATAAAGTATTAAAAATAGCAGGTGTATAAATTGGATCATCACCCGCAAAAATAATCAATATGCACAGTTCCACTATACTTCTACACAACAGACTTACTGGAATGGAAAAGATTCCAGAGAATAGCCTTAAAAAACAGCTTTATGTGCAAAAATTGTTTTTTAAAAAGATATCGTATAACCGACTTTGGAATAGTGAAGAAAGTAAAAAACAATGAAAAGACCACCAGGTTAATGTACCCTGAATTTCGCCTCATGTACAAAATCCTGTTCCTGGTAAGGTAATATGTTTTCAAAGGATTTTGTTTACCTACAGACATGGATTCCTTATGGTAAATGATTGCTTTTGCTGCGTACCAGATGGTAAAGCCAGCTTTCAGAATCCTTGCAGACAGGTCCCATTCCTCATAATATAAAAAAAAAATTTCCGGGAACATACCGGTCTTTTCAAATATTTCTCTCTTAACCATCATCGCACAACCATGCGCGGCATTGGTTGTTCCTGACCGGTTGTAAGTGCCGGTATCCTTTTCCATTTCACCGATGGTGGAACTTCTGCCAGTAAAAGAATTCATGGGTCCGAAACCGGCATATTGTATGATATCCGGACAATTGTAAAACTTTATTTTAGGACTGGTTACGGCAATCCTGCAATCTGAATAGAAAGGTTCCAGTAATAATTGAATAAGATCAGGGGTAACTTCCGTGTCGTTATTAACAATAAATACAAATGCTCCTTTCGACTGACGTATTCCCCAATTGTTACCTGCTGCGAAACCCAGGTTCTTTGTACTGATCAGCAATCTGGTGTTGGGATAATTACCCTTTAAAATATCATAAGAGGGATCTACATCCGATGCCATATCGCATACTACTATCTCAAATTTAGTGTAATTAAGCGCCCGGGTTGATTCAAGAAATTCGCAGGTTACCTGGGTTTGGTTATAGTTCAATGTAATAATTGAAACCAGGGGCTCGGCTCCTTTCAACATGGTATTTAATTTTGACTTGCCCCGTTACCTTAAGCTATGAATTTGATTTTTGAATTAATGCTGAAGGCGTATTGGCCATTATCCAAAGATCGTACATAAAATTGTAATTTTTAGAATAGGCAATGTCGAGTTCGATCCTTTCTTCTATGGTCATATTGACATGTTCTCTTTTTTTGATTTGCCATAGCCCGGTTATTCCGGCCGGAGCCATAAAGCGTTCGGCCCAATCATCGGTAGTTAACTTAACAGCTTCATAGAGCGGTAAAGGCCTGTTACCCACAAATGACATATTTCCCAGGAATACATTGAAGAACTGCGGTAATTCATCCATACTCGTATTACGAAGAAATGCTCCAACTCTGGTAATGCGCGAATCATTTATTGCTTTAAAAAATACAGATCCATTTTCTTCATGATCATTGTAATGATTCAGATGAGATAACTGTTGTACTTTTTGATCCGCATCCAATACCATGGTCCGGAACTTATAGAAATTGAATATTTGGAAGCCTCTTCCTGCGCGTTTTGAAACGTATAAAACAGGCCCTCTTGATTCTAATTTTATTATAACCGCAATTAATAAAAATACCGGGCTCAATAAAAGTATTAATAATAATGAAACGGTAAAATCAAATAATCTTTTTACAAGGTTTTTAGTTTCAGAAGAGTCATTTGGAATTTTACTGCAGACTTCCCGTTTAGAATAAATAAAAGGAGTTTTCTTTACTTTCTTTAAAAATTCGATTTTAGATCTTAATTGCTCCTTATTGGTATCATCAAGAAAAATGATTTCGTCCAGGGCACGAAGATTTCTATATTTTTCAAGGTCAGTTCTGTATAAACCTGAAGCATCAAGCACTAAAGGAACAACGGAATAAATTTTACTATCGGAGATGAATTGAATCAGCTCCAATAAAGATGTTAAGCCAATAGTCTGATCAACAAAAATAATGTCGGGAACAGTGGTTGTTTGAGCGATACGGCTTAGTACTGATATTGCTTTTTGTGCATTTTCTGCTGCATAACCACCATTAAAAGTTTGTATAAGAAAATCTATTTTCAAGGTGTTTTTACCTATATAAAAGAATTCTACTTGCCCATGATCAGCTTTCCTTTCCGGTCCGGAATGTAGGGTAAAATGCCTGTACGTTTTTGATGAGGCCAACTGTAAGGGTAAAGATGAAACATCCATTAAGATAACTTTAAGAATTAAGGAGTTACGAGTTGTAAATGATAAATCACCTGCTTCTAAACTAAAACCTGCTGCTTTCATGTAATTTTCTGCCAGCTGAAGTAAAATGATCAACCGATTTAACGAGTTCGATAGGATTGAATGGTTTAGTAAAGAATTGCCTTACTCCTAATTCTTTACATTTGAGTTGTGTTTCCTTTTTGTCAAGAGCAGATAAAACCATAACTGGTATGTTTCCATACATTCCACTGGCCGCCAAATATTCAATTAATTCCCAATCTTTCATATCGGGCAGCTTGGGATCTGCCAGGATAAGGTCAGGCAAATTCTTTCTTGTAAGCCAATTTATTGCAGAACAGCCATCAGAAGCAGTAATGACCTGGTAATTTTTGCTAAAAATAGTCTGTAAAAGAAACCTGATAGCTTTACTATCATCAATTGCCAAAATTTTCTTCTTCATATTAGAATGATTAAGTTTTTAAACTTAATTTTTCATTAGGCTGCAATTGGAATAGCTTACCATATAATAAGCTATTAGGCAAACGCTTGCTATAAGCACTTCGTAATGAACTAGATATATGATAACATCAGGTTACTGGAGGGGTTTTTTAAAAGCTTCCCGGTACATTTGTTTAAATAATACTAAGACTTTTACAATTAAACCTGATTTTTCAAGGAATCAAAAATACTTTTAAAATGAAATCGGGGTAAAAGTAATTAAAATAAATTAAATATCAACTATACCAAAATCACATCACAATTATTTCGTTTAGCTTTATCCTCAGTTAATTGAAACCACTCTACTGCCAATGTTTATTATTCAAAGATGTATATTTTATTTCTACCTTCCTATACCCTAAAAATGGTATTGTTATTGTCTTCCTGCCTTTTCCCATAATACCGACTGATTTTTTGTCATTATCCTGTACAAACCATTGAAAACGGATACATTCATAAATAAAAAATAATAAGGGATGTAAAAAAATTTATTCTTAACACCGCTAACCGCCAATATCCATCCTACAATGGCAAACAAATAAAACAGTACCTGCGCCCAAAACAGGTACGTAAATAAAATGTTTTCAGATACGCTAACCAGCAAAAAATTTGAAATAAAAATTAATACCAGGCAAAAAGGGCAAAGTACCCAACGGAGCACTCTATGAGAAATGAATTGAAAAGAAAGTTTAGGATATTTAAAAACATTGAATAAAGGTTTAAGCATCAGTATAGCCTGGAAAGCGCCGGCGCTGATGCGCACTTTTCTTTTTTGCTCCTCTTTCATAGATATGGAAGATGTTTCCATCGCATAAGCTCTAGGCTCATACCTGATAACATAGCCTTTGAGGCAAATACGCAGAGACATTACAAAATCCTCAATTATAGTATGTTCTTCTATATTTTCATATAAAGCTGTTCTAAGAGAAAGTAATTCTCCGGCAGCGCCTACTACCGAATAAAAGTCAGAATCCATTTTTTTTAAATAAGATTCATATTTCCAATAAAGACTTTCACCGGAGGACACCGTTGTGTTGTGGCTTGTTTGCAATATTTTTTTCTCTCCTGATACCCCTCCTACTTTCGGATCAGCGTAATGCTTTACAATTTCATTGATGCAATCTTTATTAAGCAGCGCATTTGCATCACAAAAAATCACTACCGGCACAGTAATTTTTTGCATTGCCCGGTTTAATGCGGCCGATTTTCCTTTTCTTTCAGGATGATGCATCAGTTCAAATCCTCCATAATTTCTTATAATCTCAGCAGTTTCATCTGTAGAACCATCAGTAATAAAAATAACGGAAAGTTTTTGCCGGGGGTAATTCAGTTCTAGCGTGTTCTTTATTTTTGTTAAAATAAAGTCTTCTTCATTATATGCGGGAATAATAAGCGCCACGGAGGGTTGAAAGGATGTTTCCAATTTTGGAACAGTATGAAACAGTATTTTCCTGCATTGTATCAGAAAAAACAAAATAAATGCATATCCGAGATAACTATAAAATACGATAAAAAGGCTGGTCCAAAAAATCGCAGTTAATGCATTCATTAAAGGGAGTTAGGTGATTTTACCGCGGTAAAGGAAACTGCTAAAAGAAAAACATGCCTATTTAGCTCATCAGCATAAGGGCTTAAAACAGGCTTTTGCTCCTTTTAGAAAAGGCAATGTTTGCAGAATTAATAATAATTGGATAGATTTGTGCAATACTGTAACCAGACCTTTTCATAAATATGAAAACTGGCTCTAGCTTACCTCATTATTCTTAGAAAGCCACAATTCAACAACTATTGAATATACCTCACTGTACCCAATTTATTATTGCAGTACTATTATCTGAAACCATTTAGATCAAATTTATTGTATTTAAGATTATGAAAAAAGTTTTACTTGCCACAATTATTTTACTGGCGGTCAACCGTACAACTTCCTTAGCCCAGGCTGGTGTTTTTGACCCAAATGATGTGGTTTTAAATTATAATGCTGCCAGTCCGCCTACAACGCCTCCTTCAAATACCATTGTAAAATGGGTTCGTACTCCCGGACTGCCCTGGAACACCGATAAATTCAAAGCTTATTATTATAATGATATGGCTTTCAGGGTAAGGTTTCCAAACGGCTATAATCCTGCAGATACAACAAAGAAATATCCTGTAATATTATTTTTTCATGGTGGTGGCGAAGTGGCCCCTGTTACCGATAATGAAATTCAATTGGTAAACGGTGCTCAAATATTTCAGGAAAAGATTGATGCCGGTCAGTTTAACGCTTTCATGGTATTTCCACAGGAAAAAGTTCTTGGTTGGGATTATTCTTATTTAACAAGAATAAATAACGTAATGGATTCCCTTCAAAAATACTGTCATACAGATCCGGACAGGATTATTTCGATGGGATTGTCTGCCGGAGGTTTCGGTGCCATGTTATATACAATCGCGTTTCCCCAGCGCGTCGCCAGTACAATTGCCGCGTCACCCGCGTTGATAGATCTTTTAACCCAGGATCCGGCAAGTTATATTCATGTGCCGTTCTGGTTAGCTTCAGGAGGAACGGACGCAAATCCTAATCCTACAGTAACACAAAACTTTGTGGATAGCTTTGCTAACAAGGGTGGTAGTATCAGGTATAGCTTTTTCCCAACGATAGGACATAACGCCTGGAATAATCAATGGGAAGAGCCTTACCTGGTTCCTACATGGCTTGCAGCTCATAAAGCCAATCCCCTCATTTTCTTTAACCGCAGCAAATTCACCTCTGCCGATGCAATCACTGCGAAAATCGGTATAAGTGCTGGTTTTTATCAATACCAATGGCAGAAAGACAGTGTTGATTTACCCACAACCAATACTAATGACATCTTTCCTACCCAATTTGGAAAATACCGTGTGAGGTTTAAAAGGTTTGCTACCTCAAACTGGTCTGACTGGTCTCCCATACCTGCAGTAATTTCCCAGGATAATATTGCTCCCAGCGTGCCACTTAATGTAAAATCATTATTTACCGGCCGTACTTTTGTAAACCTCGACTGGAACAATTCAACAGATAATGATTCGGTAACCCGTTATGATGTTTATGTAAACGGCGAAAAAAAATACACTACTGGTGAATCAGGTATAACAGCAGATAAGCTATTGCCTAATACATCTTATGTTTTTACTGTTAAAGCGCTTGACCAGGCAGGTAATGCTTCCGGTTTCAGCAGCCCCGTTACTGTTACTACTTCAATAGTTTCCAATGGTCTCAACTACCGTTATTATGAAGGGAACTGGACAGTTCTACCCAATTTTAATGCACTTACGCCTATCAAAACCGGGGTTTCACCAAATATTGATATTACCAAAAGAAACGCAGGAGTTGACAACTTATTTGGCTTTGTATGGGAAGGATATATAAACATTAAAACTCCGGGAACCTATACTTTTGAAACAAACTCCGATGATGGAAGCAAGTTTTATTTTAATTCATTTTACTCACCAACGGCTAAAGCGCTGATAAACAATGACGGAGTGCATGCTGCCTGGCCACGCTTAGGGGCTGTGAGCATACCGGTAGCAGGTGTATATCCTATTGCCATAACCTTTTTTGATGAGTGGAACTCAGAAACAATGGAAATGTACTGGACGGGTCCCGGATTTGGAAGATCGCTTGTTCCGGACTCAGTATTTCTGGATTCGCTGGTTAATCCTAATGATAATATTCCGCCCACTGTTCCGGCCAACGTTAAAGTGATAAATACTGGGGCATCCTTTATAAATCTCGACTGGGATAATTCTACGGATGATATTGCAGTTACAGGATATGATATTTATGTAGACAGTGTAAAAAAGTATACAAGCAGCACTTCTAATTTCATTGCCAATAACCTTACGCCTAATACAACCTACAAAATAACCATAAAAGCTCTAGACAAAGCCGGCAACGCTTCCGCTTTTAGTACCCCGCTTATTGTAACAACGAGTGCTGCCTCCTCAAGCGGATTAAAATACCGGTATTATGAAGGAAACTGGAACGCCCTTCCTGATTTTAATACCCTCACCCCGGTGAAAACAGGTACAACGCCGAACATAGACATTACGGTTCGCACCCCCGGCGTCGATGATAATTTCGCTTTTTTATGGGAAGGAAATATTAATATAACCACTCCGGGTAATTATATATTCGAAACCGTTTCCGATGATGGCAGCAAATTCTATTTTAACACCTCTTATTCTCCAACTGCGATAGCATTGGTAAATAACGACGGCTTACATGCTTCTCAATCGGTGGCCAACACTGTAAACATCCCTACCGCAGGCCTTTATTCTGTTACAATCAGTTTCTTTGAACAGGGCGGCGGAGAAAGTATGCAACTTTACTGGACCGGACCCGGTATCAGCAGGCAGCTTGTACCTAATTCAGCTTTTATAGAACCTGTAACGGGAGACGTTACTGCACCAACCATACCCGGAAATCTAAAATCTTTCAACACCGGCAACACTTTTGTTACCCTTGATTGGGACAATGCAACAGATAATGTAGGTGTAACCGGTTACGACATATATGTAAATAATGTTAAGAAGTATACGTCAATGGAATCAGCCATAACTGCTGATAGCTTGGCACCCAATACAACGTACACATTTACCGTTAAAGCACTTGACCAGTCTAACAATGCTTCTGCGGCCAGTAATGCTGTTACGGTAACTACTTCCGCTACTTCATCGGGTTTGCAATACCGCTATTACCAGGGCAACTGGAATGTTCTTCCAAATTTTAATTTGCTTACGCCAGTTAAATCGGGCAATACTCCTAATATTGATATTGTAACACCAAGGAACAGGAGCGACTCATTTGGATTTGTGTGGGAAGGTTATATCAACATCCCTACCGCAGGCACTTATACCTTTGAAACAATTTCCGATGACGGCAGCAAGCTTTATTTTAATACTTTTTATTCTCCAACAGCTACTGCTCTTGTAACCAATGATGGATTACATGGCCAGGTATCGGTTTCAGCAAGTATAGTAATACCAACGGCAGGATTGTACCCTATTACAATGACCTTCTTTGACAAGTCAGATGGAGAAGCAATGCAGGTTTACTGGTCAGGACCAGGAATACCCAGGCAGTTAATACCTAATGTTGCCTTTACAAATCCGTCATCCGACCTGGTGGCGCCAACAACACCCGGAGATTTCAGAGCAATTTATTCCGGCCAGACATTTGTATTCCTTTCCTGGCAGAAATCAACAGACAATGTGGGCGTTGTCGGTTACGATGTTTATGTAAATAATGTAAAAAAATATACCATACCTGAAACGCAGATCACTGTTGATAAGCTTGTAAACAATTCGTCCAATACATTTACAGTAAAAGCAGTAGACGCCGCAGGTAACTCTTCCGTGGCAACGCCTGTTGTTACCACTGTTACGCCCGCTTCCACAAACGGGCTTATATACCGGTATTTTGAAGGTTCCTGGGATGCACTTCCCAACTTCAATACGCTTACACCAGTAAAGCTGGGTACTACCCCCAACATAGATATCAGTATAAGAAATGCCGGGGTAAACAATTACTTTGCTTTTGTATGGGAGGGAATGATCAATCTTCAAACTCCCGGCAATTATACTTTTGAGCTCATATCAGACGATGGAAGTAAGCTGTACTTCAATTCATTTTACGCTCCTACAGCTACTCCATTGATCAGTAATGACGGTTTACATGGACCAACATCTGTAACAGCGACTGTAAATATTCCATCAGCAGGCTTATACCCGATTGCCGCCACGTTCTTTGAAAAGGATGGAGGTGAAACCATGCAGTTGTATATATCAGGTCCTGGCATACCAAGGCAACTGGTCCCAAATTCAGCATTCATTAATACAAAT
>CAXSIE010000008.1:13083-13836 GCA_964237295.1 uncultured Flavihumibacter sp.
GGAATAACAATGACAGATGCTAACGGAACAACAGATGGAGTTGACAAAATAAAATCCCTTAAGGCATATCCTAACCCGGTATCGGAACAGCTTAATATTGACTTGTACGTAGCAGGCCCGAAAAATGACATCAGCATGGATATTTTCGACATGAATGGCAAAGTGGTATATAGGAACAATTTTAAAGGGCTGCCTTATGGTAACAATACATTAAAAATAAACATAGGGAATGGCTTACTTGCTCCTGGAGTTTATTTTGTAAGGGTTAATGTGAACGGTATTCCTTCCGACGTAATTAAACTGGTAAAATCAAGGAAATAGAAAAGAAGTGAATACAGCATCCGGGAATCATGTTCCCGGATTTTTTTTGCTTACCCCGGAAAAGAAACGGATTAAGGGAAAGGGCTACATATGAACATATAAGTATTGCCATTATCTTTACTTCTCAACATTTTATAAGAAATATTTATCCGGGGTTTACGTTTGTTTTGTTAAATGCTTCTAATAATCAGTTTATGCTGGATACAGAAGATTTCACAACCAATGAGACCTTAACTTTTTCAGATGAAAGATATATTCAATTACCGGTACGTACTCGCACAAAACCGGTACTCATGGATCGATTACGCAAAAGGCATCTGTATCATCCTGGTATGTTACCGGCATAGCTTTGAAGGTTTGATCAATGCCCATTTTCCTACAGGCAATTATCCTTTTCTGGAATTGGTAAATTCTTCCCTGGTAACCTTTAGA
>CAXSIE010000008.1:13846-14203 GCA_964237295.1 uncultured Flavihumibacter sp.
TGTTTTTTATTATTTCAGGAATATTCATTTCCAGAACACTATCCAGAAAAAGCTACTCAGCTTATTTTATAGATCGTTTTAAAGTAATTATATACCCGTTACTGGTTTGGGGATCTATACAAATTACGATTCAATTAGTATTTAAAAACTATACCAATGCTAAAAGAGAACCTATAGATTATCTTAACCTGCTGCTGATGCCCCGTAGAATTGAGCAATTCTGGTATCTGAATACCTTATTCATGGTTGGTATCCTGTATGCATTCCTTAAGTCTGTATTAAAATTAAAAATGTGGCAGCTCATGATATCCGCGCTGGTGCTTTACAGCATCGGATTTATCTATTACTACACTAATG
>CAXSIE010000008.1:14213-15050 GCA_964237295.1 uncultured Flavihumibacter sp.
AACATGCGGTACGAAACCTTTGCATATAGTTTTGTCCCGGATTTATTACATTATTATATCTTCTTTTTTATTGGTGATGCAATAGCGCCCTATATATGGAACAAAAACAATCTTAAGTATTTTAGTTCGGTTAAAATATTAATCCCGGTAGCGGCATTTTTTTTCCTTGCGCATTATTATTACACTTTTGAGAACAACCTGCATCACAAAATATTTTATGTGGAATTTTATATGCCGGTTTCATTCCTGGTAATTGCTTTAAGCGGGTGCGCTATCACCATAATGATCTCGTTCATTCTTCAAAAATTCAACGTGCTGAAATTTTTAAGGGTAATAGGGTTTCATTCATTATATATTTACCTGATGCATGTAATCTTTACCGGATCAATCCGGGTATTGGTCACAAAATTGCTTCATATCACCAATATACCTTTCTTATTATTATTAAGCGTAGTATTGGGAGTGATGCTACCCATCATCATTTATAATTTTTTGTTACGGAATGGCTTATGGTGGTTATACAGTCTTCAGAAACCCAATGAGAAATTAAGTTTAACTTAAAGTGTTAAGTGCGGATCAATTTTAAGCAAACGCATTTATACTATCTGCCTTGATGGAACATAAGTTTATAAAAAACCGCGACATCGTACTATTCAGCTTTCAATCATGGGATACTGAAATAGGGAGCAATTTTAAAGATATAGCACGGGAACTTTCCAAGTTCAACCGGATATTATATGTAAACCGGGCATTAGACAGGATATCACTTATAAGAAACAGAAACAGTCCCCAGGTCAAAGCAAGACTGGCAAGTATCAAAGATGGTACCGGTGAGCT
>CAXSIE010000008.1:15060-19373 GCA_964237295.1 uncultured Flavihumibacter sp.
GAGCTTATTGAGGTATTGCCATCCTTATGGGTACAAAACCCTAAAACAATTGTTGAATCGATAAACTGGATACCTTTTCCGGCTATTCACGACTGGCTGAATAAAATCAATAATAAGCGGTTGGCTAAACAAATTAATAAAGCCATTGACAGGTTAGGATTTTCAGATGTAATACTTATTAATGATAACGATTTTATAAGAGGGCGGTATCTGAAAGAATTGGTTAACTGCAATGAATACATTTTTTATAAACGTGATTATCTACTTGGGGTGAGCTATTTTCAACGTCATGGACCAAGGCTTGAATCCGGTACTTTAAAAAGTGCTGATATGGTAGCCACCAATTCTGCCTATCTTGAAAAACTGGCAAAGAAGTACAATCCTCAAAGTTTTGATATAGGCCAAGGATGCGACTTTTCAAATTTTCAGCATGTAATTGATTTTGAACCGGAGGATATAAAAGATATTAAGAAACCAATAATAGGCTATACTGGTTTTGTAAGCGCCTGGAGAATAGACATTGAAATCATATTGTACATCGCCCGAAAGTTACCACGTTGTAACATTGTATTGATCGGGCCTGTGGATGAATTATTTGAAATTGCAGCCTTTAAACATCATAAAAATATATACTTCTTGGGATATAAGCAGGCAACTGAACTGCCGGTGTATATGAAGTATTTTGACGTATGCATAAATCCACAGGTTTTGAATGAAATAACTATAGGTAATTATCCGAGAAAGGTAGATGAATATCTTGCAATGGGTAAACCGGTTGTGGCTACGGAAACAGAAGCCATGAAATTGTTTAAACAATATACCTGGCTCTGTAAAAACAAGAGGGAGTTTGTTGAAAAAATCTCACTGATTCTAACAAACCTTCAAAAATACACTTCCGAAATTGAAGCAGCGCGAAGGATGGCTTTTGCGCTTGATCACACATGGACCAATAGCATGGGAAGACTTGGAGACGCTTATTACAAAATAAAAACTAATAACGCCCATACAACAGATCAACAGCTAATTGATTAACAGCAGGTAATACTTCCGGATTCCATTTCGCACTACCCTCTAATATTATTCTACTATGCTGCGTTAGCTGTTTTCATTAAATTAAAAGACTTTGACAACAAGAATCTATCCGAAGTATAACAGGTTCCCCATGAAATATCTATTTTTAATGTTTACCGTAAACAGATAAGCGCCTTAATAATGAATAAATCAAATGGAATGATTAAGAACACACCTCTTTATTCGGGAATTATTTTTTTATTGGCGGTTGTAGGCCTGCTGGAAATTGTAACCCTGCATAAGACCAATGGAGTTTTTTGTTATCCGCTGGATGACACTTTCATTCATATGTCCGTAGCAAAAAATATGGCACTGCATGGAAATTGGGGAATCAATGCAACCGATTGGGTTTCGACTTCCTCATCTCCATTATTCACAGGCCTGATTACCCTGATGTTTAAGCTGTTCGGCGTAAACATTCATGTGCCGTTGATACTCGCAATTGCCGGTGCATTATTAATGATAGTAGCCATGCAACTTGAGCTGAAAAGGTACACGGCTCTTTCAACCTCCGCTCAAACGGGCTGCATTATACTTACAATATTTCTGGGAGCCATTCCTTCACTGGCAGCAGTAGGCATGGAACATACTTTCCAGATTGCCTTTACACTCTTTTTCGTACACAGTTGCGCATCCATTTTATCAAAAGAAAATATTTCTTATAAACAGGTATGGATTGCCGCATTATGGGGAGCCGTGATGGTTTTTACCAGGTATGAAAACGCATTTGTTGTTGCTGCTGCATGCGGCTTTCTCTTTTTGCGTAAAGGTATTAAAGTGCCGCTTATAATAGGAATCGTTAGCGCACTACCTATCTTACTGTTTGGCTTATACGCTGTATCTCAGGGCGGTTTATTTATTCCCAATTCCATACAAATTAAAGCCAGGCAAAATTATAAACAGCTGATGAATGGTGGGCTGGCTATGCTGGAAGTAGCTTCCAGCATTAGTGGATTATTGGTAGTCTCCATCTATTTGATCCTTAAAAAGGTTCGTCAACAGCAAATGGACAGGACCTTTCATATACTTTGCATTTTTGTTTTAAGTGGATTAATACACGCTGTTTTTGGTGGTTTCGGGTGGTTTTATCGTTATGAAGCATACCTGATAGTTTTAGGCTGTTTTCATTTATTAATAATATTTTTTGAATGGTACAAAGTAAGAAAACCGGAAAATGACAAGCAGTACCTGCTTTATTTCGCTTTTGCATTGCTGTTCACATTTAACCTGCCATTAAGGGGTGCAAACGCTTTGCGCAATTTTGTACGGTCAACTTATAATATTTATGAACAGCAATACCAGATGGCCCTTTTCATGCAAAAATATTACAATAAAGAAACTATTGCAGCAAATGATATCGGAGCAATGAGCTTTCTTACAGATATGGATATCATTGATCTGTGGGGGCTGGGAAATAATGAAGTGACGATCGCGCGTAAAGGGGGTTACTGGAATGCAGCTTTTCTTCAATCAGTAATTACGAGGAAAAAAGCACCCATAGCCATTATATACGAATCGTGGTTCAATAAAGAATTAACCGGTAACTGGAAGAAAACAGGAACATGGGAAGTATCCTATAGTTTTATGCTGGGTGATACAAAAGTTAGTTTTTATATTATAGATCCAAAGGATGATGGCGGCATAATGAAACTTAAAAGTAATCTTAACGCTTTTAAAAGTGAATTGCCGAAGGATATTAAAGTGGAGATTTTGGAGTGAAGACTTTACCGGCTATTTTTTACAGCGTTATTTTATTCTTTTATGAGGTTAACAACTGCTCACAGGCAGTTGCCAGTTTTACCAGGTCACCCTCACGGCAGTCAATATAACTATGAATGCCCATAATAGGGGGAAGTTTGGGATCCGTGGTTAAGTAAATTGTTTGAATAACAGAAGTTTTGTTATTGTACTCTTTTAGTTTAGCACATTGAAATTCGTCCCAGCAAACCATGGAAGCGCTGTAATCCGGCGACATAAAAATAAGTACTTTAACTGCCCTGGTGATTGCATCAGAAATTTCCCTGATCCATAATCCACCTGCAGTAATGCTGTTCTTGTCGTAAAAAATTTTTAAACCTGGTTGTATCTTCAATAAGGCATCAACAAAATGCTGTATCAGCTTCGTTTGGGTATGTGCGTAACTGATAAAATAATCAATGGCTGTATTCTCAATTGCCTGAGGAACAAGATGATCAACAGGTAGATCTTTCTTTGCTTTATCATATACTTCCTGCTCTCTTGTAATGTTCGTTTCAGGCTGGTTACTTTCCATTGCATCCTCACGGTTAACCACTGCAGGGGCCTGTGGTTCAGGGCTTCTTATGTTTTCGGCAGCCTTGACAAATAATACGGAAGCCCGCTCGATATATTCTTCGCTGCGAACGACGATCTTTATACAATCCAGTGGTAGTCCTTGTTTCAGCCAGAAAATTGCAGTATCTATCAATACAGGAAACATTTTTTCAAAAGGAACTTTCTGATACCCGGTAGCTATAACCGGAAGCGCCACCTGTGTAACATTTTCATCAAAAACGAAATTGTTAAGACACCGGAAAATATTTCCCACTACTTCTACTGCATCATTGGAATTGGTTCCGGGCTCAAAGCACAGTATTTGCCTGAAGTGCAGTTTTTCCTGCATCATTAAAGGAATAGGATCAGAAAACCAGCAACCTACCTGACTGCGAAGGTCTTCCTGTTTGTGCTGTGCCAGTTCTTTTAAAGACAATCCTTTTTCTTCGAGGGCCAGCACCAATGAGCCCGGCAAAGCCATGTAATTATCGGGAAAAGCAGAAACCACCATTATATCAACTTTATGTTCCGGCGGAATAGCACTCAGGTCGCCCTGGAGTAATTGTAATACCGCAGTTTTATGGGATTGTTGAATGGTAATGCTGTCTAAAATTCTCATGGAACCGTTGAAATTGGAACATACAATTTAGTAAATATTCGAAGAGGACGAAGCAGGAAAAAAAATTACCGCCCGGTTATTCATTCTTCCACCAACTTAATTCCCGTTTGTGTAAAGGTTATTTTCCGCTGTTTGTATAAATTTCCGGTTGTCATCTTAAAAGCTTTTTTGCTCATGCTGAAAAATGAATAGATTTCTTCGGGGCTTGATTTGTCGTGATAAGGAAGGTAACCGTTATTTTCTTTAAGCAACCTGACCACTTTTTCCAGTTCATCTTCTACACGTTTATAACCCTTGTTACCCAGCACCACATCGATAGTTCTATCGGTAC
>CAXSIE010000008.1:19383-22162 GCA_964237295.1 uncultured Flavihumibacter sp.
GGTACGTATCTTTTTTATAAATCCTTTGAGTTTATCTCCTGTTGCTATTTCCCTGTATACTTCGTTAGCATGAAGTATTCCCGTATGCAGGTTATTAATAATTACAACATAGCCAATATCCGATTTACGATAAATAATAAGATCCACGATATCCATTTCTTTCACAGTTAAATTTTCATTACTTAGAAATGAATCAAATTTTTCCGTAGCAGCAATACGCCCTGTTTGTTCATCCATATAAATCTTAACCAGGTATTCTCCACCTACCCTCATTCCGGTTAACTGTTTTGATTTAGGAACAAAAAGATCTTTCATCAAACCCCAGTCAAGAAAAGCACCCTGGTTCATCACGCTAACCACTTTCAGTTTTACGATCTCCCCCAGAATACCTTTTGGGTGTTGAGTGGTTGCAATCAAACGATCTTCACCATCATGATATAAAAAGACTTTCAGCTCTGAGCCTACAATTGTTCCTGCCGGAACAAAGCGCTTTGGTAATAAGACGCCTTCCTTACCATCGTCCAGGTAAACACCAAAGTCCACTTCCCGAACTACTTTTAATTGATTGTAAACACCCGCTTGTACCATGAACTTTATTTTTTGCGTTTAAAATAATGTAAACAAAGATACAATTGGTTTCTTTTTACCCATGCGGAATAGCGGGCGTCATTGTTTGTAGCAATATATGACTACATCAGAATTAATCAGCTATAGGTGTATAAAGAGTTTAAATTCAGGGGACCAAAGAAGAAAGCGTTTTTGAACTATGGGAGACATGAAAGTACGGAGGGTACGCAGCGATCAATTAATGAAGACAAAAGGTATGAAACTTTATTGGTCAGCCTAAACGTGTAATATCATCCCATATACTTTTTGATACAGGTATACCTTCTTCCTTATTTTTCTTTCTTGTTTCGAGTACTCTTTCTCCCGGATACAAAATTTTTTCACCGGCATTTTGCGGAATAGATTGATGATAGTCGTCAAGAATTTGTTGGACGGCCGAACCAATGCTCTTATAATTAAACAAACGGGAAGGGTCAACGGCTATAAAAACCTGCGATACTGCGGACTCGGGGCCACGATTTGTAATTTCACCAGTAGCGTTTCCGCCGGATAATATAGCGGCAAGTATATCTAGCAAGAGTGACAGTCCTGCTCCTTTCCAATAACCGACAGGTAACACTCTTTGCGATGCCAGTATCTCATCCGGCTCATTAGTGAGGGTACCGTTTTTATCATATCCTCCCTGCACGGGCAGCCGTTGTTTTTTTATAGCATATAATTCCAGTGCACCATATGAATACTGAGACATCGCCATATCCAGTACGATTGCTTCATCATTATGAGGAAGCGCAAATACCAGCGGATTGTTTCCCAATTTTGCGTCTATGGCACCCCAGGCCGGCATGTTGGCAATAGTATTGGTCCAGCCGATAAAGATGCATCCTTTTTTTGCTGCTTTCCAGCCGTAAAGTCCACCCCTCATCCAATGATTTGTATTTGCCAAAGCAACACATCCTATTCCATGTTCCCTGGCAAGTTCAACTGCCCTGTCTGTTGCCAGGATAGCGTTAAGAGGACCGGCTCCCAGGTTGCCGTCCCATTGTTCCAATCCGCCAAACCGGGCAACACAGGCAGGCGCTGCATCCACTATCACGAACTTATCTTTAATATACTGGATAAATCTTGGAAAACGATTCACGCCATGCGTATATACGCCATCAATACTATTTTCTGTAAATACTTCCGCGCAACTCAGGGCTTTCTCTTCTGTGAACCCATTGATTAAAAGGATCCTCAAAAATTCAGCCTGCATCACTGCGGGAGCTACTTTTATCATTTCCGATTTTTTTTGTTGATCGTCCATTAAAGCATTTTAATGTGAAAAGTTAGGTTATTTTAAAGATAAGATGCCATAAACTGTATACTCAAGCGTGCGCCTCATGAGTTTGAATTTAATCATGGATAATTCATCAACGACCCCTGTTTTCTGTTAGCTGAATAATCATGTATATTGTAATAAAAAGAGGATTGCAGCATCCTATTTATGGTTGAATTTACTACTACTATATTACAGTTTGAAGAAAAGGGAGAAAAAACGGGCTGGTCTTACATAGAGATACCGGTTGATATAACCCAGTCATTAATGCCCGGCAATAAAAAATCCTTCAAAGTAAAAGGCCGGCTTGACCAGTACAAATTTGAAGGCATGAACCTTCTTCCAATGGGTGGCGGTATCTTTATCATGGCACTGAATGCAATAGTGAGAAAGAAGATCCATAAAGGAAAAGGTGCTATGCTTCGTGTGCAGCTGGATGTAGACAGCACCCCTTTTAAAGTTCCCGATTGGATGACAGCATGCCTGGAAGACGAACCGTTAGCTAAAGAACGTTTTTATAAGATTCCCCCATCGCATCAGAACTATTATATCAAGTGGATTGACAGCGCTAAAACGGAACAAACGCGCACAAAGCGCATATCCCTGGTAGTTACATCTTTTGTAATGGGACTGGATTTCGCAGAAATGATGCGGATGAACAGAGATGATAAGTGGCTGTAAGTTTAAGTGATAATCATATTTCCTTAAAAACCGGTCAGGATCAGGGCAATGTTTTTACACTGGTCTTCCGCTTCGTTTAACTGGTGAGAAGTATAAATGAGGGTAGTGCTGTAATTCCGATTAAAAAAATGCCGGATTTAGAACCCTGGATGTTTTGCTGTAATTAACTATTACCTTTTGAACAACCGGTGGTAAACTTTTAAAAGAAGACCTGAC
>CAXSIE010000008.1:22181-27103 GCA_964237295.1 uncultured Flavihumibacter sp.
ATTTTACTGTCTTCGTCAATTTCTTTCCGGTAATTAAGTATCCATGGCACATTTTCCTGTATCATGAGGCGAAGGAATCTTAGTTCAGCATTACTGCTTTCTTTGGTAATAGCGTTATCCAGTTTTTTATGTCCGGATTTGAATAAATTATATTTATGTCCCGGATTGAATACCAATCCGGCTTTCCTCATTAACAAAGTTCCTTCAAAGGCTTCTTTGGTACTTAACGATGACTTTAAAATCGCTTCTATTTCAGCATTAACACTATCCAGGCTTTCTGAAGCCAATGCAGCATAAAAATCTGAGCGGTCGAAACTCTGTTTCCCATTTGCACCGTTTACGATGATGCCCGATACCACCAGGAATATAGTGATGACAAAATTTAATTTCATGTTCTTACTAAAAGTTTCAAATATAAAGAATAGTAGTAAGCTGTTGACGTCAATCTTTTAACCGATAAGTAGAGGCAGCCTTTACCGTTATAGCGGTTCACGCTGTCTCCCTACTTCAAAGCGTAAGTTCGATTTTCCTGGATACGGCTTTCCGTACAGTCATCACTTCAATTTCAAATTCGAATTTTTTTGTGAAGAAACAAATACCCTTTAAGGGTATTAACGGATAAAGGCGATAGCCCGATTGCGCATCCGGTGAAGTGATACCGGTTTCAACCCTGAACCAGAAATTTGTTGTTGAAATCCTTATATAATTACAGCCTGAATTTGTTTCAATGCGGCTTATTCCATTTAAAATAAAAATCTTATTAATAAAGATTTTTTAGAATAAAAATTCTATCTTATTAAAAAACAAAGAATATAATTCTAAAAATAACTAATTTTACAGAATTATGTTGGAAACAGAATTTTATCTTGACAAAATTGACCTGGGAATTTTAAGGCTGATGCAGGAGAACGCGCGGATATCAAATGCAGATATTGCACGTGACTTGAACATGGCCCCTTCAGCAGTACTGGAAAGAGTTAAAAAGCTGGAGCAAAAGCAGGTTATTCTTCAGTATACAACCCGCTTAAACCCTTCGGCTTTACAGCAGAAACTCCTGGCTTTTATATTTATCAAAGCTGCCGACGGACTTGGGTCTATAAACACCGCTGAAGAATTAGCTAAGTTGCCCGAGGTGCAGGAAGTTCATCATGTTGCCGGCGATGATTGTTACCTGGTTAAAATCCGCACCAGTGATTCGTTGTCGCTGGTACAGCTCATGCGAAATTCGTTTAGCAAAATACCCAACATTATTTCAACACGTACCACGATAGTGTTGGAAACGATAAAAGAACAACAACAGTTAATCATTCCCGAAAAATAATGTTATGAAAGGTTCAAAAAAGAATGCTTCAACGTTTATGGTGGTACTGGCTTTTGCCACTGTATAAGTAGTATGGGGCTCCACTTATCTTTTTATGCAGAAAGCAGTGCATGGGTTTCCTCCTTTTTTGATGGGTGCATTGCGTTTTTTAACAGCAGGAATATTATTGCTTAGCTGGTGCAAACTAAAAGGAGAGGAGGTATTTGTAAAAAGAAATGTCAGGGACTCTTCCATAAGTGGCGTATTGCTTTTATTTGTAGGTAACGGAATTGTAATATGGGTGGAGCAATTTATGCCTACTGCTATGGTAGCGATTACATTGTCATCATCACCGCTATGGTTTATTGTTCTGGATAAATCCAAATGGGGTGAAAACTTTCGTAACAAAGCTACGATAGCCGGCCTGATCATTGGATTTGCGGGCGTTATTCTTTTATTTGGTGAAAATATCAGCACTGCTTTTTCATCAACGGGCAATAAAGCTGAAATAGGAGGACTTGCCTTGTTATGCATCGGATCAATTGCCTGGTCGGCCGGATCGCTGTATTCAAAATATAATTCCCATGGTGGTTCTGCTGCTGTAAGCACCGCCTGGCAAATGATTGCGGCAGGAGCCGCATTTGTTCCCATAAGTTTAATCCGTGGTGAAGCACAGCATTTGAACTGGCAAACCATTACTACTGAATCCTGGCTTTCATTAGGATACCTGATAATTTTCGGATCAATCGCCGCTTTCAGCGCGTATGTATGGCTATTACAGGTTCGCCCGGCTACACAAGTAAGCACCCATGCTTATGTAAATCCTGTAGTGGCAGTGCTGTTGGGAATTCTTTTTGCTCATGAAAATATATCGTTGATTCAGATAGCTGGGCTGGCAATTATTCTGGGAAGTGTTTTCCTGATAAATCTTTCTAAATACAGAATAAACCAAACAAAAAGTAATAAAAACCGAATCGGTGTTCCTGCCTAAGGATGTATTAGATTATACTACGGCAACTGGTAGCTACAAAAAATTGAACGGAATATTAGCTCCCCAAAAAACCTATTATTGTTTGAATGATCATACTTAATTTTTTGTGTCTGTGATTTAAAAGTCAGGAATTGTCTGCTTTAACACACCTTTACAGCATTTTAAAAGAATTATTTTCTGAAGAAATTCCCAGATCAGAATTATTCATAATGGCATTGTTTTTTTGGGAAAACATCTTAATTTAAAAAATTAATATCTTGTTTAATAACAACGCCGGAATAGTAGAATTAAAAATATGAAGAATACAACATGTTTTAAAACGCTGCATGAGTTTTAAAAAATAAATTAAATTTATATTTCAAGCGATAACAGTTGCCCTAAACTTTTTTAATATTTTTGTTGTAATTGTTTTATCTGATATATTGTTCGGTTTCATAGGGGTTCAATAAAAATAGTAACCAAAAACAAATTAACTATGCGTGTGAGAGCTATTTGCACATCTTTGCCTTTTCTTATCAGCAGGCGGAGGGTATCTGTTGTTCAGCAAAAAATCACCGGGCTGCCTCTTATATTTTTATTTATATCCTGTCTTACAATGATTGCACCCCTAAGTTTTGGGCAGCGACCAGCAATTACAACTGACCCGGTTATAACTGTAAAGGGCACCGTAGTAGATTCAAGCGGAAACAGGCTTACCGGTGTAACGGTGGAGGCCAAGGGAACAAAGAAAGCCACCACTACCAATAACAATGGAGAATTTCAATTGACGGGTATCAACAAAAATACACTGCTTACATTTTCCATGGTCGGTTTTAAAACAGTACAGGTAAAAGCAACAGAAACCGTTTCTGTTAATTTAACAGAGAACATTACAAAACTTGACGAAGTGGTAGTGAACGGTTTTCAGACTATTGATCGTAAAAAATTTACGGGGGCTTCCGTAACACTTAAAGCCGCCGATGTAAAAATTGATGGTGTTACCGATATAAGCCGTATGCTGGAAGGCCGCGCTGCGGGCGTTTCTATTCAAAACGTTTCCGGCACATTTGGAACCGCACCTAAGTTGCGTATAAGAGGCGCTACTTCTATAAGTGGAGAAAACAAACCTTTGTGGGTGGTAGATGGAGTAGTGCTTGAAGACATTGTTAATGTATCTAATGAGCAGCTTTCCAGTGGCGATGCGAGCACCCTGTTAGGTTCTTCGGTTGCCGGCTTAAACGTTAATGATATTGAAACCTTCGACATTCTGAAAGACGCGTCGGCGGCCGCACTGTATGGCGCACGTGCTATGAACGGGGTAATTGTTATCACTACCAAGAGAGGCAAGTCAGGTAAACCGGTTATTTCTTATACGGGCAATTTCGGTGTACAGTTAAAACCATCTTACTCAAATTATGATGTAATGAATTCTGCCAATCAAACATCAGTGAATGCAGAGCTGGAAAGAAAGGGATTGCTTTTTTATCCCCAATTGGTGAATGCATCCAATACAGGTATTTACGGCGAACTGGCAAAATTATTACAGTACCCCGATGCCAACGGGAATTTTGCCGTACAAAATACACAGGAAGGGAGACAAGCGTGGCTGATGAAATACGCCAATATAAATACAGACTGGTTTAACCTGTTATTTAAAAACTCCGTAACGGAACAACACTCTTTAAGTATTTCTTCCGGATCAGAAAAATCGCAATCATACTTTTCTACGAGTTTTCATACTGATCCGGGATGGACAATAGCAGATAAAGTAAAAGATTATATCATCAACGCACGTCAGAACTTTAATGTATCCAATAAATTGTCCCTTGAATTTTTAATGTCCGGTAACGTTCGTCAGCAAAGAACTTCCGGAACAGAAAACAGGAACTCCGATCCTTTAGTTGGATCTTATTCAAGAGCTTTCGATATTAATCCGTTCAGTTATGCCCTGAATACAAGCCGTACGCTTCCGGCTTATAACAGCGATGGTTCGTATAATTATTCCACTAAAGATTATGCGCCTTTTAATATTCTTTACGAAACACAAAATAATTATACCAACCTGAACCTGCTGGATGGAAGATTGCAGGGTAATCTTACTTATAAAATAACCCCTTTCTTAACATTTGATTTTCGTGGCGGCCTGCGTTATGTAAAAACAACGGAAGAACACAAAGTGCAGGATAATGCCAACGCCGCTAATGCTTATCGTATAGGTGATTCCAATCAACCGGGGTATAACAGCATTCTTAACCAAAGCAATCCATATTTGTACCAGGATCCGTCATTGCCGTTTGCACAGGCTATTTCGGTGTTGCCTTATGGTGGATTTTACAAGCGTACAGACAGGACCCTTACCAGCTATACCTTCAGAAACAACCTCACTTTCGCGAAAAATTTTAATGACCGGGAACACCAGTTAACGGCATTGATAGGACAGGAATTCATTTCTACTGACAGGCAAACAGCCAATGATGTAGGTGTGGGTTATCAATATAATAACGGCGGAACGCCGTTCGTAGATTACCGTTTTTTTAAAAAAATGGTTGAAACAAGCAATACTTATTATGGTGTTTTCCCTGAGTACAACCGTTCGGTAGCATTTTATGGAAATGTTCAGTATACCTATAAAGACAAATATACTATTATGGG
>CAXSIE010000008.1:27113-30529 GCA_964237295.1 uncultured Flavihumibacter sp.
ACGGATCAAATAAATTAGGTTCTTCTAAAACCGCACGATGGTTGCCTACCTGGACCGTTGCTGGTGTGTGGAATACAGACCAGGAAAAGTTCATGAAAGATATTAATGAAAACATCATCAGCCATTTGCTGTTTAAAGGAAGTTATGGCTTAAATGCAAGTATCGGAAATGCAATCAACAGCAGTACTATTTTGCAATCATACGTCACCTACAGGCAGAATTTATCAGATCAGCAAACGGCCATCAACATACGCGATTTGCAAAACCTTGATTTAACCTGGGAAAAGAAATATGAAGTGAACGTAGGAACCGATATCGGTTTCTTAAATGAACGGATGGGTCTTACGGTAGATTATTACAGGCGAAGAAGCTTTGACCTGATAGGTGTTGTAAGAACCGCCGGCATTGGCGGGCAGGTAAATCAATATGCCAATTATGCCAATATGAAATCACATGGACTGGATATCTCTCTCACCGGCAAAATAGTAGCAAAGAAAAGCTGGAGTATAACCAGTACCCTTAATTTCGGACTGAACATTACAAACATTACCAATTTAAAAAATACACCCAATATCTTTGCCCTGGTTGGTGAAGGTGGCGGCGCCCAGCAGGGATATCCTGTAAGGGGGTTGTTTTCCTTAAATAACAAAGGATTAGATCCTACCTGGGGTTATCCGCTGTATGTAAACGACAGCGGCTTTACAAGTGCAAAAAACAATTTACAAAGTCTTAATACCACTTACTTACAATATGAAGGCCCGTCTGAGCCTACTATCACCGGTGGATGGTTCAACACATTCAGGTATTATAATTTTTCGGTGAACGTTTTGATTACTTACCAGGCAGGTAATAAAATAAGGCTTACCCCTATCTATGGAGCCTATTATTCTGATTTGGATGCACTGCCTAATGAATTTAATAAAAGGTATGAATTGCCGGGAGATGATAAATTAACCAACATACCTTCTGTGTTGATGTACCAACCGGCCGGCTACAACCTGCAGCAGCAATCTTCTTACCCTTATAACAATTATAATTATTCTCACGACAGGGTTGCCGACGGAGGTTTTGTTCGATTGAAAGCTGTTACGCTTAATTACCTGTTGCCCATGTCTCTGGTTAACAGAATAGGACTTAAAAGCGGATCGTTATCGGTTACAGGAAATAATTTGTGGCTCATTTATTCAGACAAGCGTTTGCATGGACAGGATCCTGAATTTTTTAATACCGGGGGCGTAGCGTTACCGGTAAATAAACAAATCACGCTATCACTCAAAGTGGGTATTTAAATTAAACTATTACCACGCATGAAAAAGATCATTCAATATGTATGTTTTCCGGCACTGGTTATTTGGCTGGCCGGCTGCAACAAAACACTTAATACACTCCCAGACAACAGGGCGGTAATTACGAACGTTGATCAGGTGACACATTTACTCACTTCAGCATATCCTCATGCCACTTATATGGCTTTTACTGAGCCTATGAGCGATAATGCAGAAGATAAAGGTGCAGCGCCGGCTACCGCCGACCCGGAGTCTTACCAAATTAATTCACAGGCTTACCGGTTTGAAGATGTAACAACCATAAAATTTGATTCGCCTGTTGCATATTGGGATTCTTGTTATACTGCTATTGCAATAGCAAACCAGGCATTGCTTTATTGCAGTGGCGCAGATTCTGCCATGTATTCGGCACAAAAAGGAGAAGCATTGGTATGCAGGGCTTATGCACATTTTATGCTGGTAACGCTTTTTGCAAAACCATACGACGCCGCTACAGCGGCTTCGGATCCCGGCATCCCTTATGTAATAAAACCACAGGATAACGTTTTCCAAACTTATGACAGGGGTACCGTAGCATCAGTATATGCTAATATAGAAAGTGATTTGCTTCGCGGCCTTTCTTTAATCCAGGATAGAATCTATGGCACGGCTCCCAAATTTCATTTTACATTACAGGCTGCACACGCCTTTGCTGCCAGGTTTTATATGTTTAAAAAGGACTACAACAGCGCGGTAACCCATGCCAGTGCTGTGTTAGGTAACTCTTCTAATGTTGCTTCGCTCATCAGGAACCAGGTGGTTAACTTTGCAACGCTGCAATATGCACAGTTATCAATTGCTTACAATTCGTCTACCGACCCAGCCAATATTTTGTTACAGGAAACACATAGCAGCTATTTTGATAACTATTATGCCTACCGCTATGGCTATGGACAAGGTGTCAATTCCTATTTTATAAATGGCCCCAATGTTACAGGCGGTAGCTATGGAATTATTACATACGGCGCTTCACCGCAGGTATTCAACTTTCCAAAATGGAACCCATATAGCGCAGGTGATGGTGGGAAACGATACGGTTCTGCACCGCTATTCAGCATGGAAGAAGTGTTGCTGAACAGGGCCGAAGCATATGTAAGAACCGGCAACAGCACAGCAGCTATAAATGATCTGAATGCGTGGATAAGCAGAAACGTGAAAAACTATTCATCGGCAAATAATATCACTGCTGCAAAAGCCACCAGTTTTTACGGAATGACTGCAGACCTTTCGCTAATAGAAGCAGCACTTGATTTCAAACGCGTTACCTACATGCAGGAAGGATTGAGATGGTTTGACATTATTCGTTTAAAAAGACCTGTTCTACGATATGCCGGCAGTGATTTTTCAAGGGTAATATCAACAATAGCCCCTGATGATAAAAGACGCATCCTGCAGTTACCACAGGAAGCGGCTCAATACGGATTGACTTTAAATCCTCGTTGATATCTGAAATTGAAAATATTTATTAGTCAAATTTATGTAGCATGAAATTAACATCGATGATCAAATTAGGTTGTATCGGGCTGGCTATGGTGCTATTGGCTTCCTGCGTTAAAGAAGATTTTACTCCACTCACTACTGCACCCCTTGGCCTTGGTGGCGACACGTGGGTACAGGATGATATTGATAAATTTATTCTCGACAGCCTGACTAATCCATTCAATGTGGCCGTTAACTATAAATGGCTTCCGGGCCAGTTAGATTTTCCCAGCGACATTACACCTCCGGATAAGGACCTAGTAGTTCCTCTTCTGAAAGGGCTGCTTGCTGTGGCATATAAGCCTTATACCCAACAAACAGGCAGCACCATGTTTCTGAGACGCTATCTTCCTAAAACACTTGAATTGGCCGGTAGCGCCGAATACCTGCCCAACGGCTCAATATTTCTGGGTCAGGCTGAAGGTGGAACGGCCATGTTATTATACCAGGTCAACCAATACAGCAGGTTAAAAAAAGACTCCAATAATTTTAAGCAAATGATGCACACGATGCACCACGAGTTCGGGCACATCCTTAACCAGAATGTAATATATCCGGTGTCATTTAAAACTATTTCTACCGGCTATACCGGCAACTGGTATAACATTTCAG
>CAXSIE010000009.1:0-4138 GCA_964237295.1 uncultured Flavihumibacter sp.
CGGTAGGGGTTGATTTATAAAACTTGTTGTTGATATACCAGAACACTTTATTTACATCACCACTTACATTACAGGTTAGCTGCAAAGGTTCGGGAGTTTTCCTGCTGATCAGGTATTCCGAATTATCCGAGGGAAAAGTTATCTGGGGAGAACCCTCATTAAATATTTTTTCACAATCGGGATTATGAGGCGGAATTTTATCATAAGCGATTTTATTTTCTTCAAAATAACTTTGCATCTCCGGAGCTATAATTTTAAACATTCTTTTTTTATAACCGTTCTCCGGCATGCAGTTTTTGCAATAAGAGATCTTATCATCTGATGACACCATTACTTCCCGCATGTTGTTGCATTTGCTGCCGGATGATACAAGCGGAATAAAATAATCCATCCTCCGATCCGTGCAGGCTTCATTCGGAACCAATCCGGTTTCAGAGCAGACTATTCGGGTATCGCAATCTTTGGGCTGCTGAAACCATTCCTCATCACTGTCATAATCTATGCTGTTGAAAATTTTGAAAAGCAGTGGTGTGGCAGTGTTAGCGCCACTAAGTTCAGGAATGCCAAATCCTGAAAAATTGCCTACCCAGATACCGACCGTATATTTTTTGTTATAACCGATGCTCCATGCATCGCGGCGTCCGTAAGAAGTACCTGTCTTCCATGCAATTTTTGGCATACGTTCCGTACTCTGCCAGTTTACAGGAAAATCAGGACGATTTACTTTGGACAATATTTCATTGATCATAAAAGTGGCGGCCGTTGATAATATCTTCCTCTTAGTCGGGTTATTACTGTTTTGAGTCAGTGTGGGTTTTATATAAACACCTTCATTTGCAAAGATGGAGTACAAGCCGGTTAATTCTTCCAGGCTGGCGCCACAGCCTCCCAATATCATAGACAATCCCAATTTACCCTGATCTTTTTTAATTTGCTGAAAGTCACAGTCAGCTAATTTTTGAATCAGCGCGTTTTTCCCTGTCAGGCGCAGGGTTTTTACAGCAGGAATATTAAGAGAATGCTCCAGCGCGTATTCCAGCGTAACATATCCATTAAACTTTTTGTCGAAGTTTTCCGGCGCATAACCCTGGTAGTTAACAGGTATATCTGTTATTACAGATTGTGGTGTCATCAGGCCAGCGTCTATGGCCAGTCCGTATAATAAAGGTTTCAGGGTGCTGCCCGGCTGTCTTATCGCGGCAGCGCCGTTCACCTGTCCGGCATCAACAGTGTCAAGAAAGTTAGCGGAACCAACATAGGTAATCACTTTGTGTGAACTGTTATCGATTACCACCACAGCGGCATTTCGGATGTTTTTAAAATACAGGAAACGGACATAATCCTGCACCAGCTTTTCAACTTTTAGCTGGGTGTTTAATTCAATATTCGTATTGATAATATCGCCGCCCTGCTTTTTAAGTTTGTTGGAAAGCTGGGGCAGCAGTTGCGGTACGGAACCGCGACTTGCCGTAAGCGGTTCATGTAATGCATCTTCAATTTCTTTATGGGTAAAAACCTTTTCTTTGGCAAATCTTCGCAGCCATCTATTTCTTTCTATCAGGATGCGGTCATTGTTTTTACCGATCACCAGCGTTGAAGGACGATTAGGAATGATGGAAAGCGCGGTAATTTCGGCCAGCGACAAATGATCGGGTGACTTGTTGAAATAGAGCAGTGACGCGGATTTTACACCTTCGATGTTACCACCATAAGGCACCAGGTTTAGGTACAGTTGCAATATCTCATCTTTTGAATACTTCCATTCAAGCTGTAACGCACGGAACATCTCCCTGCTTTTGTTGAACCAGGTTCTTTTCTTTGGTTCGATAGCCCTGGCTACCTGCATGGTGATGGTGGAAGCTCCCGAGGTTCTTTTCAGATGCAGCATATTTTTAGTGAAGGCTCTTATCACAGCAAAAGGATTTACGCCCGGATGATGGTAAAAATACTTGTCCTCTTTTTCAATGATCGTTTTCCGAAGCAGGGGCGATATTTCAGCAAGTGTTGTTTTCATGCGCCATTTCTGATCGCTGGTAAGGTAGGCATGAATTACTTCCTGTTTGTTGTCTGTAATAATGGTGGAATATTCGATCTTGTCGGGAAGCGGGAAAACTATATTTAATAAGAAGAATAAAACAGCAATAGAAAGAACCGTCAGGAGTGTTCTCTTAATAAATATTTTTAATTTAAATTTTTTAGCCTGCATAACCGGAGTATCGCATCCGGCTGTTAAAGTAATAAGTTTATATCAGATCAACATCAGATTGAAAATTATATACGGTTAAAATTAAGCTAAGTTCTTTTGAACCACGGAGACAGGGTGGCACGGAGGGACACGGTGGTTATTTTTAATTTGAGATAAAATCCTTCGTGTTTCTCCGTGCCACCCTGTCTCCGTGGTTCAGGTAGTTGTTATGAATTATATAAAACCAAAAATCAGATTAAAATTAATTCATAATTTGGATGCGACTTCTTTCATAAATGTCGTTTGATAATATAACCCCCGAAATTTTCCTAAATTAGCCGTATGCGTAAGAATGTTTATTCGATTGCTTTTGCAGCAACGCTGCTTGTAATCATTTCCTGCAACAGATCAGCAGTAAGCCTGGATGCTACTACTGCCAAAGATGAAGTACCGCAGCTTGGAAACTTAAGTTTCCACTTCAGCGAAGCCCTGGTGGTTGACTCCATGCTGAACCGGTGGGATTCTACCGAATACATTAGTTTTGAACCGGCGGTTAAAGGACACTTCCGGTGGGAACGCCCCGATGAGCTGGTGTTTTCTCCATCAAGGCCCTTACCTCCGGCCACCTCATTTAAGGCCAACCTGCATAAGGAAATTTTAAAACATTCCAGGTTCGGGCGTCTTGAAAATGTTGATGATATTGCTTTCAGAACACCCGATCTTAATCTTGAATCCAATAACATTTCCTGGGTATTGCAGGATGAAAGCACCAACATTGCCGTTCCCCAGATAGATCTTTATTTTAATTACGCTGTAAATCCGACTGCCTTAAAAGATAAGCTGAAACTTGAAGTAAATGGAAAAGCCGCCGATTTTGCGCTTCAGACTTTATCACCAAGCAATAAGATAACAGCACGCCTGCTGAATGTAAAAGCTACTGATAAAGATTACGATTCAAAAATATTTATTGATAAGGGCTTGTTACCGGAAGGAGGCGCTAATGTAACTAAAGAGGCTTTTGAAATAAACTCAAACATACCCTCTCCACTTGTGCTGAATATTAATGATGTTTTGTCTGAACATAACGGGTCAAATGGAACCATCGCTGTAAAAACAAGTCAGCCTGTTGTTCTTACAAGCCTCACGCCTTCTATTTCATTCACTCCGGCGGTAAAGTTTACTGTTGAGTTAACAGAAGACGGATTTTTGATCAGCAGTGAAAATTTTGATATTGCTAAAAGTTACGAACTTAACATAACAAAAGGCTTACGCGGACGAATAGGTGGTGTATTAAAAGATGGTTACAATAACAACTTTGCTTTTGGCGCATTAGAGCCGTCGATAAGATTTGTAAACAGTAAAGCTGTTTATTTATCCGCACAAGGGCTGAAGAACATTGAAGTAAAACTTACAAACGTTCCAAAAGTAAAAGTGATCGTTTCCAGGATTTATGAAAATAATTTAATTGCAGCAGAACGCTACGGATACAACCCCCGTGAGACTTCCGGAAACAATGAAAATAATTATTACGATGAAGGGAGTGACGCTACGTTTGGTGATGTTATTTATGAAAAAGAACTTGAAACAAGCCTGTTGCCAAAATACGGACAAAGTAATTTATTTACCTTCAATATAGCCGATAGGCTGCCTGAATTTAAAGGCATTTATCATATCTCCATTCGCTCGGAGAAAGATTACTGGATAAGAGACAGCCGGTTCATTTCCGTTTCAGACATCGGTTTAATAGCGAAGGAAGGAGATGATAAAATGGTGGTTTTTGCCAACTCCATTAAAACCGCTTCAGCATTGAACGGCGTAAATGTGTTTGTGTATGGGAACAATAATCAGTTACTGGGTACGGCCGCTACCAATACGGATGGAGTGGCGGAAATTATTTATACAAGAAAATTTGCAGGTTTTCGTCCTGCAATGGTAATTGCTAAAACTGCAACC
>CAXSIE010000009.1:4148-8762 GCA_964237295.1 uncultured Flavihumibacter sp.
CAAGATTTGATGCGGGTGGTAAGCGAAGCAACAGCACCGGACTGGACGCATTTATTTATGCAGAAAGGGATATTTACCGGCCGGGAGAAAAGGTGAACTTTTCAATAATTGTTCGTGACCCTGTTTGGAAATCACCGGGAGAAATGCCTTTAAAATTAAAGTTCCTGCAGCCCAATGGTAAAGAATTAAAAACGTTCAGAAAAATATTGAATGAGCAGGGATCGGTAGAAGGTAATGTAGATATTTCGCCTGTAGCCATCACCGGTAGTTACTCATTGGAAGTGTATACTTCGAACGACGTGTTATTATCGGCAAAATCTTTTATGATTGAAGAGTTTGTTCCCGACAGAATAAAAGTAAAAGCCGAACTGGATAAGCCATCGCTTAAACCCGGTGAAACTGCTGACTTACACATCAATGCGGTTAATTTTTTTGGTCCGCCTGCAGCCAATAGAAATTATGAAACGGAAATTCAAACGAAGCAAAAATCATTCAGCGTAAAGAAATACGACCATTTTAATTTTAACCTGGCTAACCAGAATAGTTTTTTTGATAAGGTGGTGAGAGAAGGAAAAACAGATCAGAACGGTGATGCCCATGAATCATTTAAAGTGCCCGATACCTATGATAACATCGGCATTCTGCAGACCACCTTTTTTGCTACCGTGTTTGATGAAACCGGCCGCCCGGTAAGTCGCCGCGCTTCAGCAGACATCTACACTCAAAATATTTTTGTTGGCCTGGGTGAAGATGAGTTTGGTTATTATCCTTTAAATCAAAGCATAAAGTTTCCCATTATTGCGGTGGACAAAAATGAAGCGTTGGTGAATGGCGCCAGGGCGGAAGTGAAGGTGATCAAGCATGAATACAGAACGGTGCTGAGCAAGTCCGGAAGCTATTTCAGGTATGATTCACAAAAGCAGGACAAGCTGGTTTCCGGCAGTATCATACCGGTAACCGGTGAAAAAACTTTTTATTCTTTTGCGCCGCGAACTCCCGGAGAATACGAAGTGCGTGTATCGCTTCCCGGTGTTAATAATTATGTCAGCAGGTCGTTTTATAGTTACGGTAGTTGGGGCGCGCAGAATAGTTCCTTTGAGGTAAACACCGAAGGAAGTATTGATATCCAGACGGATAAATCTTCTTACCAGTCGGGTGAAAGCGCAAAGGTATTATTCAAAACGCCTTTCAGCGGCAAGATGCTGGTAACCATGGAAACTGACAAAGTGGTAAGTTACCAGTACGTGAATGTAGACAAGCGATCTGTTTCCCTTGATATGAAATTAACCGCAGCGCATATACCTAATACTTATATTACAGCAACGCTTATAAAGCCGCATGATATATCCGATATACCTTTAACTGTTGCACATGGATTTCAATCAGTAACGGTGGAAGAGAAAAGCAGGAAGTTATCAGTTGAAATCATCGCCCAGAAAGCCGTTCGCTCCCGCACTCATCAGAAGATCTCCGTAAAATCAGCACCGGGAAGTTACATTACACTGGCCGCAGTTGACAACGGTGTATTACAGGTTTCTGATTTTAAAACTCCTGATCCTTACAATTACTTTTATGCTAAAAAAGCGCTTGAGGTTAATGGCTATGACATGTATCCGCTTTTGTTGCCCGAATTAAAAGCCAGGTTAAGCAGCACCGGCGGTGATGGAGACCTTGATATGAGCAAGCGCACCAATCCGATGCCGAATAAAAGAGTAAAAATTGTTTCTTACTGGAGCGGCATCACAAAAGCTAACGGCAGCGGCAACGCAAACTTTGAGTTTGACATCCCGGCTTTCAGCGGTCAGGTAAGGCTGATGGCCGTTGCTTATAAAGACCAGAATTTTGGTTCAGGAGAAAATGCCATAAAGGTAGCGGACCCTCTTGTATTAAGTACTTCGTTGCCCCGTTTTTTAAGTCCGAAAGATACGGTTACTGTTCCCGTTACCATTACAAATACTACTGCTTCCAATGCGTCGGCAGTTGCCAGTATACAGGTTACCGGTCCTTTGCAGATAGTCGGTAGCAACAGCGCAACGGTAAACGTTACAGCAAACAGTGAAGGGCGTGCGGTTTTCCAGGTAGTTGCTGCGCCGTCAGTAAATGTTGGCAAGGTGAAGATTGCAGTTAAAGGCATGGGAGAACAATTTACCGACGAAACGGAGATAAGTGTCCGGCCTGCATCTACCCTTCAGAAGATGACAGGTAGCGGATCTGTTAATGGAAATGCCGAACAGCGTGTTGCCATAAACACCGGCGACTTCATGGCAGGTAGCGCTGATTATAATCTTGTAGTGAGCCGGTCTCCGGCTTTGGAGTTAGGGAGCCAGTTAAATTATCTTTTGCGATATCCGTATGGCTGTACCGAACAGGCAGTGTCTGCAGCATTTCCACAATTGTATTATAATGATCTTGCCGCTACGATCAGGAGTAATGGCAGTGCAACAAATTCCAACTACAATATCCAGGAAGCGATACGGAAAATAAAAATGCGGCAATTGTACAACGGGGCTATTTTACTTTGGGATAACGAAGGAACCGAGAACTGGTGGGTAAGCATTTATGCCGCCCAGTTCCTGCTTGAAGCACAGAAAGCCGGATACGATGTAGATAAATCGCTGATTGAAACATTGCTGTCTTACATTAATAATAAGCTGAAAAATAAACAGACCATTAATTACTATTACAACCGGACTGAACAAAGAAAAATCGCACCAAAAGAAATGACTTACGGTTTGTATGTGCTGGCGATGGCTTCCAAGCCCAATATAAGTGTGATGAATTATTACAAAGCCAACCAGCAAATGCTGAGTCTTGACAGCCGTTATTTATTAGCCGCAACTTATGCATTGTCGGGAGATAGAAACAGTTTTAAAGAATTACTGCCATCCTCTTTCAGTGGCGAAGTTTCCGTACCACAGACGGGCGGCAGTTTTTATTCAGATATCCGGGATGAGGCCATAGCATTGAATGTATTGATTGATGTGGACCCGGGTAATGCGCAGATTCCCGTTATGGCGCGACATGTAGCGGATAAATTAAAAGAGCGCAGTTGGTATAGCACACAGGAAAGCGCTTTTAGTTTTCTTGCTCTTGGAAAATTGTCACGGTCTGCAGCAAAGTCAACTGTAACAGCCGATATTAAAGTAAATGGAAAAGTTATTGCCAGGGTTAATGGCACGCCTGTTCATCTCGGCGCTAAAGAGTTAGGTGGAATGAATGTTGACATTGCTACAAAAGGACAGGGGCGCCTGTATTACTGGTGGCAGAGTGAAGGCATCAGCGTAAGTGGCAGTTATAAGGAAGAAGATAATTATATAAAAGTGCGAAGAAAGTTCTTTGACCGGTATGGAAGAACGATTGCAGGAAAGGTTTTTAAGCAAAACGATTTGGTGGTGGTTCAGGTAACAATTGAAAAATCATACTCCGGCAGTTTGGATAATGTGGTGATAACAGACCTGTTGCCCGCAGGTTTTGAAATTGAAAATCCTCGAACCAAAGAAATACCGGGTATGGAATGGATCAAAGATGCAAGCACTCCTACCCAACTGGATGTGCGGGATGACCGGATCAACTTTTTTGTAGATCTGTATAGTAATAAACAAACTTATTATTATGCGGTAAGGGCGGTTTCTCCGGGCGTTTATCATATGGGGCCGGTAAGCGCCGATGCTATGTATAACGGTGAGTACCACTCGTATAATGGTGGCGGAGTTGTTGTGGTGCAATAGTTTTTTTTAACCGCAGAGGGAAAGCCGGAGATAAGAAAGAGGTTACATAGAGAGCACCCTCTGTGTGACCTCTTTCTTATCTCCGGCTTTTCCTCCGCGGTTAAAAAACAGTCAAGAGCTAATATCAATCAGTTCGGATAAAAATCCACCGAGTAATCAAAACTATATTCCAAAGGACGGTTATGCAACACAGCCGGCGACCAATCCGTCATCAAACGAATCACTTTTTCAATATCTTCAGACACCATTGTATCAGGTGAATTAAGCAGGGTATGATTAACAAGTTTTCCATCTTTCCCTATTGTAAAGCGAATAGTAATAGTGCCGCCTTTACTTTTCTTAACCGATTCCTTCGACCATACCAGGTGGGTTTCAAAAAAATCTTTCCAGTCATAAGGAGTGCCTAACAAAACCGGCGGTTTGGCGATGCTGCAAAAACTGCCTGTAAGGTTTCCTTTTTCATCAAAGCACTTAAGGTCATTCAGTTTATTGTCAACGTATTTTTCTTGGGTGCTGATGGTTCCATCTTCGCGGCTGAATGTCCAGTCACCCTGCATGTTTTCACTGGCATCATAAGAACCTTCCGCTTCAGGTTTGCCGTTTTGATACCACGATTTTGGTAATTGCCGGAATCCTGCTTAACCCTGTTTGAATACCATGTTTCATAAGGACCGGTTTTTATAGCAACAGTTGGAGAAAAACTCAATAAAGAATTTTTATCACCGGATGATACCAAGGGTGACAAACCTGTTGATCCGACTTGCTCGTTAAAATGAGCCCGGGTCATAAGGGTGCCATTATTATAATAAGTTACCCATGTTCCTGTAAGCACATCATTCACCAGAGATCCGGAATCCTTTAACTGGCCGTTCGGATACCAGGACTG
>CAXSIE010000009.1:8810-10064 GCA_964237295.1 uncultured Flavihumibacter sp.
CGGTAATTATTATGAAAAGTGCCCCGCACAGCAGGAGCACTTTTGGGATAATTAACAATGAATGGACCATCATTTACCGTCAACTTTTTATCAATAAAATAAACTTCGGCAATAAGTGAATTGTCAGAATACACCGATCTTAATATCCAATGATTATTCTGAGGAAAAACTATAGCCGGGTAAGTCATTCCGGCTTTGTTGGTAAACGCAAGATTTTTATCGAGGTATTTTGTGAGGGTATCACTTTTCTGGGCAGGGCATAATTTCGCCGCAAAAACGATCATGATGAAAAGTAAGATTCGCATAGTGTTAAGTTAAGTATGAAATTACATACTGAGTTATTAGGATAGATAATATCACAGCACCCTGAATACCGGATACCGTAAGTAATCCGGTTCAAAATAAGGAGAATTTTTAAAAATAAAATCAAGCTGCGCCCTGCCGCTTTTCGCAAAAGCAGTGTCCTGCGTTCTTTTTTCATCCAGTTTTATTTTTACATCAGGATGCGTTGTAAGAAATACTGCTGCTTTGTCTTCAAACATATAGTCACTGTAACCTTCTTTCTGGCCAAGTACAGCATCAAAAAAATTCCATGCAAAATAAGAGTCATTGCTTTGAGGTTCCAGCACCTCCGTTAAAAAACGATTGGCTTCCTGGTTCATAGGAATATAAAAATCACCTTTACGGAAAGAATATTTTTGCTTGATGACAGTTACGATGGCATCGCTGTTAGGATGATGCATTTCATATTGACGGGCGGCTGATTTGTAATCTGTAATACTATACACTTCCACTTCGATGGCGGTATCTTTAACAAGCCGTTGCATTTTTACTTCATTCAGTTTCAGCAGATCAATCACCTTCCACCAGCCCTGCGGGATTATATAGGCAACCGGCTTATTTATAGAAGTGGCGGTAGCATAAGTGTTATAAAATTTTATTTTCTTCTCAAAAGGTTTGTAGCGGTCATAAAACAATCTTGGCAAACCGGACACTTCACTTTTTTTCTTACCTGCTTCGTAGCCTTTAAAAATGATATCGGAATACTTACTGTTATCTACCTTCCACCTGATAGGAAAGGAAGAAGCCGTTTGAACATAATGTTTTGTTTGCCGGCGAAGCGTTTGAATGCTATCGGCATTTTTTCCGGCAAAATCTATAAATGATTCCATCAATACATAAGTTGATGTTACTCTTTGATCGTAGGGTTTTAGCATATGTGTTTCCGTGGTGAATCCGAAACAGTTCCACAGG
>CAXSIE010000009.1:10074-20041 GCA_964237295.1 uncultured Flavihumibacter sp.
TTGAATAGCGTGGACTATCGAAGAATTCGGGCCAGCCGTTATCAGGTGTTTCACCAAAAAAGTTTACGTAGGGCACAAGGTCGTATCCTTTTGTTTTCATGGACTGATATAGTGCCGGCTCAAATTTTTTATTCATGAAAACTCCCATAGCTCCACCCAGTTTATCATGCTGGGAGGTTATCAGTGTCATGATATGTTGGTAATCGGCACCATCGCTTACATGATTATCAACAAAAATATCCGGATCAAGGAAATGAAATAACCGGGTAAACGACCTTGCCTCTTTTGAATCGCATTTTATAAAGTCGCGGTTAAGGTCAAGGTTTTGAGAATTACCGCGGAAACCGAATGCTTCCGGTCCTTCCTGGTCAACGCGGTAATTGACACTGCGGTTTAGGCAGCCGCCAATGTTATATACAGGAATTATTGCGAGCGCTACGTTATCCGGCAAATTTTTTTTGCCAGCCACCAGGTCACGGATCAGCAGCATACAGGCATCTATGCCGTCGGGCTCGCCCGGATGAATGCCATTGTTTATCAGCAAAACTGTTTTGTGTTGCGCATGCCATGTTGAAGGGTTGAATTTCCCGTCGTTTGAAAACAATACCAGGTGCAAAGGATAACCTGCATCTGACATGCCCATTTCTTTGAGCAGCAGCCTGGGAGAGGCTTTATCGAGTTTTTGGTAGAATGAGATTATTTGAGCATACTCGGGTGTTTGGGTACCTTTGCTTTTTTCGAACACAGTTTGAAAATCCTGTGCATTCACTTTGATGGTAATCAATAGCCAGATTAAGATAGGAATTCTCATTATATTGTTTCATTTGAAGTGTAATTTAAAGGTTGAAATTCAATTATAACCACAGAGAAAGGGCCAGAGGAGAAGAAAAGGTTACCCAGAGGAACTCCCTCTGCCTAACCTTTTCTTCTCCTCTGCGGTTCAAAAAAAAACCTGCTGAAATCAGCAGGTTCTATAAAAATTTAAAATGTTTAATTTACTGAGCAGCTTCAGGAGTAACAACTTCGGGAGTAGCAACAACCGGAGCTTTTGCAGCGGCACCCAAAGCATTTGCTTTTTTAGCCAGTTTACTTTTAAGATTGGCAGCTTTGTTTTTATGAATGATACCACGCTTGGCCAACTTATCAATCATTGAAGTTACTGAAACCAACCCTTCATCAAAAGCGGTTTTTTCTTTATTCTCTTTCAAATCCCTGATTGCATTACGGGTAGTTTTACCGTAGTAACGGTTTTTATCCCTGCGACTCGCAGCCTGACGCATGTCTTTTTTTGTAGCCTTATGGTTTGCCATTCTCGAAAATTTAGGACTGCAAAAGTAGGGTGCAAGGTTGAAGATTCCAAATATTAAATTCCGGTTTAGAAAACAATGCCACCCTGCCTCCCTGGTTCAATTACGTTAAATAGTTGTTTACCCTTCATATTCATCTGATAATTCATCAAAATCATGTAGGTTTGTAAACCTGTTTCAGCTTTGACAATACAACTGATACATGGTTCCTAAAAGTTGGCTTTGATTCTTTGAATGAATACATTATCTGGCTAATAAACAGAATAACCAATGAAAGATTTCTCTTACATTACCAATTCTTCTCCCTCTTTTATAGAAAGCTTATACCAGGATTTCACAAAAAATCCTGAAAGTGTGGATCTCGAATTCAGGAAATTTTTTGAAGGATTTGATTTCGCCATTGGCGGTGTTAAAAACGGTTCTAATGGTGCTAATGGCCTGAACGGTTCGCACGAAACAACTGTTGCAAAACCATCACCTGCTGTTGAAGAAGGAAACTGGAAACGGGAAATAAGCGTTTACCGCCTGATCCTGGGCTATCGTAATAAAGGCCACTTATTGGCCAATACCAATCCCATCCGCCCCCGTAAAGACCGGGGCGCAAATATTGACCTGTCGTTTTACGGTTTTACCGAGGCTGACCTTGATAAAGAATTTCAGGCAGGCAGCCTGCTCGGCCTCGGCACCACATCGTTAAGAAATATTCTCACACATCTGCAGGCGGTGTATGCTGCTCATGTGGGCATTGAATTTAAATATATCAGCAATCAAAAGAAGGTTGATTTTTTAACCAATGCCATGGAGAAGAATTTCACCCAGCCGCTTCCTACTGAAAGCAAGCGCCGCATACTTACAAAGCTGAATGAAGGCGTGATGTTTGAAAAGTTTCTTCATACAAAATATATCGGGCAAAAACGTTTTTCGCTGGAAGGCGGTGAAACAACCATTCCCGCATTGGATGCTATTATTAACGCGGGTGCCGACGGCGGCGTTCAGGAGGTAGTGATCGGCATGGCACATCGCGGGCGATTGAACATTCTTGCAAACATCATGGGTAAAACCTATGAGCAGATCTTTAACGAATTCGAAGGCACCGCCATCCCAGATCAAACTATGGGAAGCGGTGATGTGAAATACCACCTCGGTTTCCGCGCGGAGCATACCACTCCTGACGGTAAAATTGTGAACCTGCAGTTATGTCCCAACCCTTCGCATCTGGAAGCAGTTGATCCTGTGGTAGTAGGTTTTGCAAGGGCCAAAGCAGATGTTATCTATGAAAGCGAGTATGATAAAATTCTTCCCATATTAATACATGGAGATGCTTCGCTTGCCGGACAGGGAATTGTGTATGAAGTGATCCAGATGAGCGGACTGAATGGCTATTATACCGGTGGAACCATTCATTTTGTAATCAACAACCAGATTGGATTTACTACGGATTTCGACGATGCGAGAACGTCTGATTATTGCACCAGCCTTGCAGCAACAGTTCAGGCGCCCGTTTTTCATGTAAACGGTGATGACCCTGAAGCGGTGGTTAAAGTGGCGGAAATAGCTACCCGTTACCGGCAGGAGTTTAACAGCGATGTATTTATAGACATGGTTTGTTACCGGAAACACGGGCATAATGAAGGCGATGACCCCAAATATACGCAACCTCATATGTATGCTTTGATTGACAAGCATCCTAATCCCCGGGAAGTGTATTCGCAAATGCTGATCGCTAACGGTTCCATAGATGCCGAACTGGCGGTAGAACTGGAGAAAAAATTCTGGGCTCAGCTGCAGGAACGCCTTGATGAAATTAAACAGCACCCGTTACCTTATACTTTTCAAAAGCCGGAATTGTGGTGGCAGGACCTGAGAAAGGCAAACACTAAAGATTTTGATGAATCTCCCGTTACGGCCATCAATGAAGCTTCTTTCAAAGCTATTTTTGACGCGCTCATGGTGTGGCCTGAAAACTTCAAGCCTTTACGTAAGGTTGAAAAACTGATACAGGAAAAGATCAAGCTTTATACGGACGAATCAAAAATAGACTGGGCTACGGGTGAATTAATGGCTTATGGAAGCCTGTTAAAAGAAGGCGTTGACGTAAGAATGAGTGGACAGGATGTACAGCGCGGTACGTTTTCACATCGCCATGCAGTTTTGAGGGATGAGAACACAGATGAAAAATACAACCGCTTAAGCCGTATACCTGATACCGAAGGCGTATTCAGGATTTACAATTCGTTATTGAGCGAATACGGCGTACTCGGATTTGAATATGGTTATTCCATTGCCAATCCTAATGCACTGGTTTTATGGGAAGCGCAATTCGGCGATTTTGCCAATGGCGCTCAAACAATGATAGACCAGTTTATTGCTGCGGCAGAAACCAAATGGCAAAAGATGAGCGGCATTGTAATGCTGTTGCCCCATGGTTATGAAGGACAAGGCCCAGAACATAGCAGTGCAAGATTGGAGCGGTTCCTGCAAATGTGTGCTGAACTGAATATGGTTATTGTAAACATAACTACCGCTGCCAATCTTTTCCATGCCCTGAGGCGACAAATTGCATGGCCTTTCAGAAAGCCGCTGATAGTATTCTCTCCCAAAGCCAATCTTCGCTATCCCGGCAGCTATTCTAAAAAAGAAGAATTTATCAATGGGAAATTTAATGAGGTAGTGGACGATGCGTTTGTGTCAGATGCTAGTCTGGTAAAAAAAGTATTATTTTGTTCAGGTAAGATTTATTTCGATATGGCGGAACGCCAGCTGAAAGACAATAGAACAGATATAGCCCTTGTAAGAGTGGAACAAATTTATCCGGTACCATTCAAAAAGCTGGAAGCGCTTTATCAAAAATACAACAAGGCAACCTGGTTCTGGGTGCAGGAAGAACCATTGAACATGGGTGCGGCCTCGTTTTTACAAATGAACCTGAAAACGATCAACTTCGGGGTTATCAGCCGCCAGCCGAGTGCTTCCACCGCTTCCGGATACTCAAAAGTACACAAGCAGGAGCAGGAGGAGATCATTGAAACGGCGTTTAGTATTTAGCAATCAGCCGTCAGTTAGCTATCAGCAACAGTTTAATTTAATCAGTGAAACAAGGACAATTAGAATAAGAAAAAATATTATTAGTTTAAATTTAATTTTAATGAGCTGACAGCCGATAGCTGATAGCAGTCTTCCAAACTCGAAAAAGAATATATGATCGATATTAAAGTTCCAACGATAGGAGAATCAATAACCGAAGTAACACTGATCAAATGGCTCAAAAATGACGGGGATTATGTAAATAGAGACGAAGTGATTGCCGAGCTTGAAAGTGAAAAAGCCACTTTTGAAGTAAATGCTGAAAAAGCAGGTGTTTTAAAAACCATTGGAAAAGAAGGGGATACATTAAAGATCGGGGATGTGGTTGCAAAGATCGATGAAACAGCCGCCAGGCCTGAAGAAAAAGCCCCTGCTGCCGCAGAACCTGCAAAACAGGAAGCGCCAAAAGCTGCAGTAGTAGCGCCGGAAGCCAGACCTGCTGTAGATGCTCCGGTTACAGCTACTTCCAATGATACGAAGGCATCACCTGTTGCAGCAGCTATTATTGCCGATAAAAAAGTTGATCCCAAATCTGTTACGGCCTCGGGTGTTAATGGAAAGATTTTAAAGAGTGATGTTCTTGATGCATTGAGTAACCCCGGCAGGGCAGTGGGTAAACCATTATTTGGCCGTGAAGAGAAACGGGAAAAGATGAGCAATCTTCGCAAAACCATTTCCAGGAGACTGGTAGAAGCGAAAAATACCACCGCTATGCTCACCACTTTTAATGAAGTGGATATGAGCCGTATTATGGAACTACGCACAAAAAACAAAGAAGGCTTTAATAAAAAACATGGCGTAAACCTGGGCTTTATGAGCTTCTTTACTAAAGCGGCATGTTTTGCCTTACAGGAATGGCCTTCAGTAAATGCTTATATAGACGGAGATGAAATCATTTATCATGATTACTGTGATATATCCATAGCGGTTTCCGCACCAAAAGGGCTGGTGGTGCCGGTTATCCGTAATGCCGAAAGCTTAAGCATGGCTGAGATTGAAAAGAAGGTGGTGGAACTGGCCACCAAAGCTAAGGAAAGCAAGTTAAGCATGGAAGAAATGCAGGGTGGAACATTCACAATCACCAACGGTGGCGTATTCGGTTCTCTGATGAGTACACCCATAATTAATATTCCCCAGTCGGCTATTTTAGGCATGCATAAAATCCAGGAAAGACCCATCGCTGTAAACGGACAGGTGGTTGTTAAACCAATGATGTACCTGGCAGTAAGTTATGACCATAGAATTATTGATGGACGTGAGTCGGTAAGTTTTCTGGTAAGAGTAAAAGAGTTGCTTGAAAATCCGGAACAATTACTTTTCGGGAAAGATCCGTTGAAAGCCTTGCTGGAACTGTAATATGTTCATAATAAATCATATATGATGCCGGAGATATTTAACTCAGGCATTTTTTTTACCTGATTGCTTACAATTTTAAGCTTTTAACAGATTTAATTGATGCAATGCAGGGATTTTTGTTAATGCTTAAAAAAAAGTACTTTTCCTATAGGAAGTATCAAAATAAAAAATGATTTTTACTCGTATTAACCCCACTGTTATTCCATTCTTAAGAAGGACAATAAACAGTTAAGTACTAATTATGCAACCCTTAAGTACAGTTATAATTACCTGTAATGAAGAAAATAATTTGCGTAGGTCATTGCCCAAACTCACCTGGTGCGATGAAATTATTATTGTTGACAGCGGCAGCACTGACAATACCTTAGAAGTGTGTAAGAGATATGACTGCAAAATCTACCACAGGCAGTTTGAAGGATACGGAGCGCAGAAACAATTTGCTGTTTCACTTGCCAGGAACAAGTGGGTATTGTGTCTGGATGCAGATGAAGTGCTTTCAGACGGACTTGTGGATGAGATAAAGGAAGAAATGAATCAACCGTCAGCTGAAGGTTACCTTATCCCGATGACATTTGTTTTTATGGGTAAGAAGTTTAAGTACGGCAAAGAAGCATGGCGTTACTATCTAAGGTTGTTTAATAAGGAAGCAGGTAATTTCGATGACCGTAAAGTTCATGAAAAGATTGTGCTGGATGGACAACAGAAAAAATTACAAAACAACATTCTTCATTATAGTTACCGGAGCATTGCCCAATACTTTAATAAGTTCAACAAGTATTCAAGCTATGGCGCTGAAATGGCCTGCCAGCAGGGTAAAACAAGGTCTATGCTGATGATCGTGCTGGCCATACCATTAAACTTTTTGAAATATTATTTTATTGAGCTGAATATGCTAAACGGCATAAGCGGTTTTTACTGGTCTGTTTTTAATGCTTTTTATCATTTTGTAAAGTATATTAAGATCCGGGAGCTTCATGCAAAAATGAAAGAGTTGAAAGATCTGGGGATCCCTCATTTGACATCCATTGACCTGGAGCCGGAATATTTGTACGATGAACCACAGCCGGCCGGGTCTATAGAGCCTTTAACTGAAGAAGTTAAACTAATAAGCAGCGAATGGTCTATTTGATTCCAGTGCTGATAGGTATCGTTGTTTTTGTTCTGGTATACAGGTTCGCAGGTATTACATTTAATGGCCTTCCGGTACTGATGTATCATAAAGTAATTGATGCCGGCTTTCCTGATTATCTTACTATTACCACTCAGGAGTTGGAGCGGCAATTCAGGCATCTCAATAAAAAAAAATATACTTCCATATTTTTAAGCGACTTACTTGATCATTTGAACGAAAATAAAAAGCTCTCTTCAAAATCCATACTGCTGACGTTTGATGACGGGTATAAAAATAATTATACCCATCTTTATCCGTTATTAAAGAAGTATGGATTGAAAGCCAATATTTTTTTAGTGGCAGGATTCATTCAATCTTCAGTTGATAATACTTCAGATCAAACTGACTTTCTTCATATTGATGATATCAGGAAGATGAGCAGTGATACAATCCAGTTTGGACTGCACAGTTATGATCATAAAAGTTATAATGATCTTACCATTTCCCAGATTGAAGAAGATATTCGAAGCTGCCGTACACGACTTAATAATCTTCATATTCCTTATCAGCCCTGCCTGGCATACACTTATGGTGCCTTTCCTAAAAAAGATTCAAAAAAAAGAAATCAAATGTTCCGGACAATGCAGGCCAATGGTATCCGGTGTGCGTTTAGAATAGGTAACAGGATTAATAAAATTCCCTTAAAGAATAAATTATTAATACAACGGATAGATGTAAGAGGTAATGAATCTTTCAGCAGATTTAAACTGATGCTGGTTACAGGAAAGAAAATATTCTTTAATTAGTCCCGGTGTTCATCTGTAATCTGTATCTGACCTACATTCGTGTTATGAGTCGCTGGTATGCTTATTTGAATACAGGTAAAAAAATAATTGAAGCATATGACGGCAGAAGCCCGATGTCTGCCTGGTTGAAAGAGTTCTTCCGGCAACATAAACAAATGGGATCAAGGGATAGGAAAACTATTGCCGAACTGGTGTACAGCTTCTATAGGTTGGGACATTCAGCCTCTGATTTATCACCTGAAAATAAATTGTTGTGCGGATTGTTTATATGTAATTGTTCTTACAATGAACTGCTTGCCCATATTAAACCTGAATGGAACAACAATATTCATTTGTCTTTCAGTGAGAAGGAAGCATACTGCCGCGCCCAGGGCTTGCATTGGCAACCAGATGCTATCTTTCCATGGCAGGATGAATTGAGCGGTGGTATTGATAAAAGCGCTTTTAACGTATCTCATCTACTGCAGCCTGACTTGTTTTTACGTATACGTCCGCAACAGGAAAATACGGTAAGTAAAAAGCTGGATGAAGCAGGAATTTCATTTTTAAGGCTTGCCGGTAATTGTATAGCGTTACCCAACGCTACTAAAATTGACCAGGTTTTAAATATTGATAAAGAAGTTGTAATTCAGGATTATAATTCTCAAAGGGCAGGTGATTTTTTCAGGCTTAACCCTGCCACTGATTTTTCGGTATGGGATTGCTGTGCAGGCAGCGGCGGAAAATCCATCATGGCTTATGATCTTAATCCGGATATTAATTTAACTGTTTCCGATTCTAGAGCGTCAATTATACAGAATCTTACACAACGGTTTCAAAGAGCGGGTATTGATAACTATCATTCATTTGTTGCGGATCTTACTGCTTCTTACAACTCATTACCCGCCGGGCAGTTTGAGCATATAATTGCAGATGTTCCCTGCAGCGGATCGGGAACATGGTCCAGAACGCCGGAACAATTGTATTTTTTTAATGTTAAAAAGATTAAATATTATAGTGATCTTCAAAAAAATATTGTTTCTCAGGTGATGCCGAAATTAAAAATTGGTGGCAGGCTGATATATATTACCTGCTCTGTTTTTAAAAAAGAGAATGAAGATATTGTTGAGTTTATAATAACAAACTTTGGATTGCAGCTTGATTCAATGGAATTGCTTAAGGGTTATCAAATGAAGGCAGACTCTTTGTTTGTGGCTGTTTTCAAAAAGACATGAGTTTTTATTTAAAAATTTACTTTATAATTTTTTTAGAAGATATGATTTCCCGGTCATTTCGAACAGTCAAAAAATACACTCCATTAGGTAAGCTATTTACAGGTATCGTATGTAAAAAAACTCCGGAAGAAATTGATCCTTCATAATAATACAATCTCTGTCCCAGCATATTGTATAATCCAATACTCAGCTTCTGAATAGCCGCTACAGTATTAATAGTAAGATTGATATTGTTTTTTACCGGATTAGGACTCACCATGATTCCGGAACTAACAACACAGGAACTGGTAATGGCAATGGTTGAATCAATTAATACCAGGGCGCTGTCGCCGGGTAAAATTTGTTTTAACCGGTATCTGACATTTAACGGAGATAAAAATCTGAGGCTGTCACGGAAGGAATAGCTGTTTATAGCGAAAGCGGCAGAATTACCGTTAATACTGGCAATCCTGCTATAACCGGTATCGGTACCCGCTTTTCTTTCAATGTCGTATCGCATCTGGTTATCATCCTTGCCCTTCCATGTAAAAGTAGTAACACAATTGCTATTATCAAGAGTGCCTTTAAAATTTTTTGCAACCAGTATGGCAAATGCTTTTTTGAAATCCGGGATGCCATAGCCAAAACGGTTATCAGGGTTATTGTATTTGCTGGAACTACTTTGCACGGCATCTATAATCGTCATATTGTTAAATTCCGGAAAGGCCTGCCAGAAGCATGCGATCAGTCCGGCAATATTAGGGTTTGCCAAAGAAGTTCCGCTTAAGGTTGTCGGATTTCCATCGGTACCTGCTATAGTTGTAGCTACTCCCAATGAAACTATGTTGGGCTTATGTTTGCCTGCCCCGTTAGGTCCCCAGCTTGAGAATACTGCTATTGCTCCGTTAGCGTCCACAGCGCCTACGGCGACTACGCTGTCGCCATCAGCCGGACAAGCAACAAATTTATGATCATCGGTATTTGTTCCATCATTGCCGGCACTGTTCATTACGATAATTCCTTTTTTCGCGGCAAGATCGGCTGCTCTTGTTATAATGCTGGTATTGCCATCCCGCTGCAAATAGCTGTGATCGAAAGAAGGGTCATCGA
>CAXSIE010000009.1:20082-26837 GCA_964237295.1 uncultured Flavihumibacter sp.
TCATATCAACGCCGAGGCTATCTGCCAGTTCAGCGCCTGCTGCCCAGTTTTGTTCTTCAACCGGATATTCCGAACCGACATCTTCCGTACGATACAGGTAAAATTTTGCCTTTGGTGATGTACCAACCATTGAACCCGGCCGGTTTGCAGCCATGATTGAAAAACAATACATGCCATGGGCGTTATCTTCATTAACACTTTGTTCTCCGGCTACAAAATCCCATTCGCCCAGCACCCGGTTTTGTAAGCGGATGCTATCAAACATTGAATTGGTTTTATATCCAAAAAATCCGGCGTCTAAAACAGCTATCGTAATTCCTTCACCGGTAAATCCCTGGTTGTGTAAGTATTCTCCGTTATGAAGATGGATCTGGTTAAATGTATTTCCGTAATTAAGCGAGTTAGCGGTAACAGCATACTCATTATAAGCTTTTGCTACAGAGAGTTGCTTTTGCTCCATTTTAGAAGAATCAGCGGTTGGAACGATTAATCTTAAAGCCACCGGGGTAGTGGTTTTAATGAAACTGAAGGAATTTATCCTGATCAATGCATTGGGATCAGTTGTGCTTATGCAAACCTGGTTCAACCAGTTTGATTTATTTAATATACGCACATTCGCTATTGACCGTATGCTATCCATGTAAGCAGGTGTTACCGGCAGATCGGTTGAATCAATACTTATATTCTGGCGTAACCTGCGCTCTAAAGATTTTGCCGACAGGAATTGCGCAGGATTTGCAAGGCTGAATGGTGTTCCGTTTTTATTTTTAAACGAGATGATATAGCGGGAATATTGAGCCTCTGTGAGAATGCTGATCAGGATAAGGCAGGCAATCAAAAAAAATATTCTCTTCATGAAAATAATTGATAACAGATTAGTGATGAGTTAAGTATGAAATAACGTATAAGTGGCTACCTGCAATCATAAATCAATGAGTGCAATGTTTCTTCCTTACAGCAATGCGTCAATAAATAGTTAACATACTATTAGTTATGCCTGATCAGCGTTTGCTTTAATGCAAAACCTGAGTAATAACCATTAGGATATGTAGAGGTGCTGGGTTGAAACTCTTCGAGATTGATCTTTTTTGATATCAGTCCAACGCCTTTCGCATATTTCTCTTCCCATACTGTTTTAAAAGCAGGAGCTTTTAAACTGGTAGGTGGGAAACCTGTTGAATCAGCAATAGAACTGGTAACTGTTATGGTGCTATCAAAAACCTGTCCGTTTATTGTTGCGCTGGTGTTTACATTTTCATAATTATATTCCCAGCTTCCCAAGTTAGAATGCGCGGTGCTGTTAAATCCATATTCGGGAAAGATATCATCTGTAAGGTAACGGTTGCCATTCCAGGAAAGATAATCTGTAATAGGTAATTGCAATTTGATGATACGAAGATTATCCTCTGTTACTTCCAATGATTTACTAAGTGGCGTTACAAGATAGGTAGCATGTTCTATCCACTGTGTTGTGTCAACGGTGCTCTGAAATAAGCGCCTGATCCTGAAAGAAGGCCTTCCTGTATTATCAGTTATAGCAGCGTCAACGATATCCTTTATAACATGACTGCGGATTTCCTTCGATTGCCCGTAATTAACATAAACAGTAGAGTCTAATTGATATACAGCGAAATTTCCTATTTTCAAAGGATAATAATCGTTGATGGAGGCAGTGCTAAATGTATCCGTTTGTTTACTGCATCCGGTTAAAGCTATCATTAAGCCTGCCGAAAGTAAAAATTTGTTGATACTTCTGTTCATAAAAGCCGGTTGATGAAGCCGATAGCTGCGTTTAACAAGCTTTCAGCTAATTGTAACAGTAACGAAATTACGTGCCGGATATTGCCGGTTACCAACCGGCAATCAGCTCTTAACGCAACTTTGAATTCAGCTATTGCGGATGCTGCTTCCATTTTGAATCAAACCACCACCAATCACATCATCTCCTTCATAAAAAACGGCACTTTGTCCGGGTGCGATACTTTTTACATTATCATAAAAGCGAACCCGCAATGAGCCGTTCTCAGGGTATAAATTGGATAAGCTTCCGGGGCTCTTGTACCTGATTTTGGTATGTGCCTCCATTCCGGGTGTAATGGTGTCATATTTGATCATATTGATCTTTCCTACGATCATATCGTTCTGGGCCAGGTCTTCTTCGTCTCCCAGCACTACGGCATTACTTTCAGGATGTATGGCTGTAACGTACACGGGTTTTCCAAACGCAATATTTAGTCCCTTACGCTGCCCGATCGTATAGAAAGGATAACCCTTATGCTGGCCAAGCACTTTACCATTTTTGTCTAAAAAATTACCACCGGATACTTTTTCTTCAAGTCCTGCAACCTTATTTTTGAGGAAGCCCCTGTAATCGTTATCAGGAACAAAGCATATTTCATAGCTTTCAGCTTTTTTAGCCAGTTCGGGATAGCCGAAATCCAGGGCCATCTGACGTATTTCAGTTTTACGGTAATTTCCAAGAGGCAGCAGCGTACGCTGCAGGAGGTCCTGTTGCAATCCCCATAAAACATAGCTCTGATCCTTGGTTTCATCTATACCACGGCTGATCACATACCTGCCGTTATTAAACTGACGTATATTCCCATAATGGCCGGTAGCTATAAATTCGCAATCCAGCGCGTCGGCTCTTTTCATAAGCGCCCGCCATTTTATATGCGTGTTGCACATGACGCAGGGATTGGGCGTGCGGCCGGCCAGGTATTCGTCAACAAAATTCTCTATCACAAAATCACCGAATTCTTCCCGGATATCCAGGATATAATGTGGAAATCCATTGTCTACCGCTGCCATCCGGGCATCATTAAAGCTATCCAGATTGCAACAGCCTGTTTCTTTTTTGCTGCTTCCACTGCTGGCGTAATCCCATGTTTTCATGGTAATTCCAACTACTTCATATCCTTCATTATGCAGCATCAGGGCTACCACGGTACTATCTATACCACCGCTCATTGCCACCAAAACTTTTCCCTTACGGCTCATTGTTTATAATTTCGAACGGTAAAGATAGGATATTGCTGTCAGCTGTCAGCTTGCCTATGCAGAACAAGTTCTTTCTCCACTATAACCACGTTCGAAAAGTTTATTTACCACCAGGCACAAAGCAAATTCACAAGCAGGCACAAGGAATCTTGTAATTGCAAAGGTCATTGTTTGGTAGTTGGAAACAGCAGGATATGTTCCTCCTGACAGTTGATAGCTTACAGACATCAGCTGTTGCTAAGTTGTTATTAAAATACCGTTAAACAACCCTTATGCAGGCTAAGAAATGTGTTATTTTGCTTGTAACTAAAAATATATTTTATGTTAAGACTTCAAGCTATAGGCAATCTGGGTAAAGATTGTATTACTAATACAGTGAGTGGAAAAACTGTAATGAATTTTTCAATAGCTCATACTGAAAAATTTAAAGATGCTCAGGGCGTACAGAAGGAAAGGACCACTTGGGTAGAGTGTGCTTATTGGTCTGAAAGAACAGGTATCGCACCGTACCTTAAAAAAGGACAACAGGTTTATGTTGAAGGAAACCCGGAACTCAGAACGTATACCAAAAATGATGGAACTGCCGGTACTTCTCTAACGCTGCGGGTTGGAAGCATTCAATTGCTTGGTAGTGCTAACAAGTCCGAGAATGGTGGAGGTGCAGACAATTCAGCACCGGGTAATTACGCACAAAATCGTCCGGTATCAGCGCCTGCCGAATTAAGTGATGCTACTGATGACCTGCCATTTTAATTTATTCCTGCTATCATCCGTTAGCTATCAGCCATCAGGAAAATCACCACTTTGATCTGTTGAAGCTGACGGCTGATAGTAATATAGTTGCAGATGCCCACATAAACTGAACGGCCGTTAGTGCTTTTATTCTTATCTTGGTTGTGATTTTTCAAACTAAATGATAGTATAATTAAAAATACACAGCTATGGCTAAGGACCATTCTTCTTCCCGCAGAAAATTTTTGCAGCAGTTAACCGGTACAACACTGTTGCTTTCAGCGGGTTCATTGCAGAAGCTTACTGCAGCAGAAGCCGTTGAAAACAGGATCATCCATTATGAAAACAAGATCAGCGCTAACGATCAGGTGAATGTAGCCTGTATTGGAATGGGCATTATGGGCTTTAACGATGTGCAAACGTCTGTAAAAGTTCCCGGCGTTAAGCTTGTAGCGGCTTGTGACTTGTACGATGGCCATCTCGAAAGAGTGAAGGAATTATACGGTAAAGACATCTTTACTACCAGAAATTACAAGGAAATCCTTGACAGGAAAGACATAGATGCCGTGATAATTGCAACTTCTGATCATTGGCACGACAGGATTTCAATTGAAGCAATGAAGAAAGGCAAATCTGTTTATTGTGAAAAGCCGATGGTGCATAAGCTATCAGAAGGATTAGCCGTGGTAAACACACAAAAAGAAACCAAGGCGGTATTTCAGGTAGGAAGCCAGCGGGTAAGCAGCATTGCTTTTCTTGAAGCTAAAAAGCAATATGAAGCGGGTATCATTGGTCAGCTGAATTGTATTGAAGCCAGTTTTGACCGGCATAGCGCACTGGGGGCCTGGCAATATTCTATTCCGCCGGACGCTTCACCAAAAACCGTAGACTGGGAAAACTACCAGGGCAATGCTCCTAAAAAGTCCTGGGACCCTAACCGTTTTTTCAGGTGGCGTAATTACAGGGATTATGGAACCGGCGTTCCCGGCGACCTGTTTGTTCACCTGATAAGCGGCATCCATTTTATAACAGGTTCCTACGGACCGGTAAGAATATTTACCACCGGCGCCCTCACATTCTGGAAAGATGGACGGGATGTGCCCGATGTTATGGTAGGTGTGATGGAATATCCTGAAACCAAAGAACATCCTGCCTTCCAGGTTATGTTAAGGGTAAATTTTGCGAGCGGATTGGGAGATAAAGGGGTTACGAAATTAATTGGTTCCGAAGGTGTGATAGATATGAACGGAAACAGCTTTGTGATCAGCAGGGAGAAGTTACCCAAAGCTCCCGGTTATGGAGGATGGGATACTTACAATACTTTTCCGGAAGCCACCCAAAAGGAATACAAAGAACAATACGATAAGAAATACGCGGCTGATGAAAGAAAAGCAGCGAAGATCCCTGACATTTCTTATAAAGCACCTGACGGTTACAGCGACCATTTTGATCATCATGTAAACTTTATAGAAGCAGTCCGCGGAAGTAAAAAAGTAGTAGAGGATGCTGTTTTCGGTTTCCGCGCTGCAGGTCCCTGCCTGGCTTGCAATGATAGTTATTTCTCAAGGAAAGCTATTAATTGGGATCCGGTTGCAATGAAAGTGGTATGATAATCATTAATAATTAAACATTGACCCAGTTATTTTCGTATGACAAGCTTCTCCGTTTTGTTCAGGAAGTATTCATTAAAATCGATTGTAGTAATACAGATGCGGCAACGGCTTCAAAAGCATTGTTGTCAGCGGATTTGCGGGGAATTGATTCTCATGGTGTGGCCAGGTTGAGCGGGTATATACGTTTGTGGGAAGCGCAACGGATAAATGCCAGGCCGGATGTTAAAATAATATATGAAACACCTTCCACAGCGGTAGTAGATGGAGATGGTGGTTTAGGATTGGTTGTGGCGCCTTTTTCAATGCAGGTGGCTATTGATAAGGCAAAAAATGCAGGAACGGGTTGGGTAAGCGTTCAGCATTCCAATCATTTTGGTATTGCCGGATATCATGCCATGATGGCCTTGGAACACGATATGATCGGGATTGTTATGACCAATGCCAGTCCGCTTGTAGCGCCTACTTTTTCAATAGAACGTTTATTGGGAACTAACCCTATCTGTGTGGTTGTTCCGGCAGGAGAAGAACCGCCATTTGTAGCGGATATGGCTACAACCACTGCGGCTAACGGAAAACTGGAAATTCTTCAGCGAAAAAATCTTGCTACACCTTCGGGATGGATACAGGATAAGGACGGAAAAAGCTCAAACGATCCGCATGAGTTGAAACGTGGTGGAGCTTTGTTGCCACTCGGAGGAGATCCGGAACGCGGAAGTCATAAAGGTTACGCCCTTGGAGCCGTGGTAGATATATTTTCTGCTGTATTAAGCGGCGCTAATTATGGACCCTGGGTTCCCCCGTTTGTTAGTTTTTTGCCGGTAGCGGATAACCTGCCCGGAAAAGGTATCGGTCACTTTTTTGGAGCGATGCGCATTGATGCCTTCAGGCCTGCAGCCGATTTTAAGAAACATATGGATCAATGGATACGCAGGTTTAAAAGCGCCACTCCTGTTACGGGACGCGATAGGGTGATTATCCCCGGCGATCCGGAAAGAGAAACAGAAACCGAGCGCCTGCAATACGGTATTCCCTTACTGGAATCGGTGGTTGAGGATCTTAAGATAGTAGGAGAGAAGTTTCAAATTAATTTTTAACCTGCGGTTAAAAAATCGCGTAAACTTTAAACTTTGCACTTTCACCTGCCTCATTATCTTTGCACCTCTTAAATTGTAGCAGTTATGAAAGTCATGAAGTTTGGCGGTACTTCAGTAGGGAAGCCGGAAAGAATGCAACAGGTGTCGCAACTGATTACGAGTGACGATGAGCCTAAGATTGTAGTATTAAGTGCATTGAGCGGCACTACCAACGCGCTGGTAGCAATCGGCGAATCAATGGCTAAAGGCGAGCGTGAAATTGCCAGGCAACAAATTGAAAAACTTGCCGGTCATTATGATTCTTTTTTAATCAGTT